>NZ_QDDL01000007.1 GCF_003097315.1 Pelagibaculum spongiae | reverse complement strand
ATCAGGTGTGTTAATAGCAGTTTAATGCGGCGTTTAAGTGGTATTCTGAAAGAGGTGCTTAAATTCGGGAAAATATCAAAAAAACCTGTCAAGCGATTTTTATATTAAATTGTGCTGAATGGTTACATCTGATTTTTGAAAAGCATTGCTTTGAAGTCTGGTAAGTCCATTGTTAGTGGTTGATGGTTTATGCGGACAGATCAGTGAACTCGTGTAATGGCGAGTAATAAAGCCTGATCTTTCATCTGCTTTGATATAAATATCTATTGGTCGATTGAATGTGACATGTTGTATTATGCGATTTCGTGTGATGTTTTTGCTACAGAGTCTAGTCAAAAGGCCTTGCCTTGTAATATCCTTGATGCGTTTCGTTACATGTGCAGAAACCACTATTCCTGCCCTATCTGAAGATATAGGCGTGTTGGCCGCTGTTGATTGTTCCAATTCTTACTGCTGGTAAGCTGATAGGGGCTTGGCTTGCTGCTTTCCTATATCTCAAATTACTTTGGGTATAACAAACATCACAATAACGATGGAGGCTGGATGAGCACAGGCAAGATAGCGCTTGAGCTGCATGATATTCACAAGTCGTTTGGCAATTTGGAAGTGCTCAAAGGCATTTCGCTAACCGCCAATGATGGTGATGTGATCTCGATTCTGGGTTCCAGTGGTTCAGGAAAAAGTACCTTATTACGCTGTATTAATTTGCTTGAGAACCCAAGCCAAGGTCGAATAGTTGTTGGCCAGGAAGCGCTGAAGCTCAAGCCGGGCAAAGATGGCAATTTGATTGCCAGTGATCGAAAACAGCTTGAAAGCATGCGCTCTAAAATTGGTTTTGTGTTCCAGAGCTTTAATTTATGGCCGCATAAAACCATTCTTGAGAACATCATTGAAGCGCCAGTTCAGGTGCTAAAGCAATCTAAAGACCAAGCCGTCGCTCGTGCTGAGCAACTACTTAAAAAAGTAGGGCTGGCAGATAAGCGCAATGCTTACCCAGATAACCTTTCTGGTGGTCAAAAACAGCGAGTGGCTATTGCTAGAGCTTTGGCAATGGATCCGCAAGTACTGCTGTTTGATGAGCCAACTTCAGCGCTCGACCCTGAATTGGTTAATGAAGTGCTAGCAGTAATGCGTGAGCTGGCGGAAGAAGGGCGTACCATGTTGATCGTGACTCACGAAATGCGCTTTGCCAAAGAGATTTCCAGTCAGGTGGTTTTTTTGCATCAGGGGCAAATAGAAGAAATGGGCCCTCCTGATCAAGTATTTAATCATCCAAAATCCCAAAGAGTGCAAGAGTTTATGGCCAGCCACCGATGAAATTAGTGTTGGTTCATATTTATTAATTACAAATAAAAAATAAACCGGAGTCAAAATATGGATGTTCGTAAATTGGTTGTTGCTGCTGTTATCGTTGCCGGTAGCGTATTGTCAGCGCAATCTGCAATTGCAGGCGATAAGATTAAAATTGCTACTGAAGGCGCGTATGCACCTTTTAATATGAAAAATGAAAAGGGCGAGTTGACGGGTTTTGATGTTGAAATCGCTAAAGCCTTATGCGCTGAAATGAAAGCAGATTGCACCATTGTTGAACAAGATTGGGACGGCATGATTCCAGCGCTTCGTGGTCGTAAATTTGATGCGATTGTTGCATCTATGTCGATCACTGAAGAGCGGTTGCGTGTGGTTGATTTTACCGCACCTTACTACACCAATAGCCTGGCTTTTGTTGCAGCTAAAGGTAAGTCATTTGCCACTGATCGTGCTTCGTTAAAAGGCAAAACATTAGGTGCGCAGCGTGCGACTATCGCCGGTCAATATCTGGAAGATAGCCTGTCTGGTGTGGTGAGTATCAAACTGTATGACACTCAAGACAAAGCTTACCTAGATCTGCAAGCAGGCCGATTGGATGGTTTGGTTTCCGATAAACTTCCAGCATATGACTGGGTAAATTCTGCCGATGGTAAGGATTTTGAGTTTAAAGGTGAAGCAATCAAAACCGCTAAAGTAGATAAAATCGGTATTGCGATCCGCAAGAATCAAGAAAAACTAAAGCTGCGTTTCAACAAAGCAATTAAAGCGATTGTAGCGAATGGTACTTACCAGAAAATTAATGCTAAGTATTTTCCGTTCTCTATCTACTAGGTCTATCTGAATTCAGGCTTAACCTGTAATTTAGTGTTCGAGATAGTGAGTTAGATGGCGAGTTAGATAGTTGGTAGATCCGGCGTATTGTTCTAATTGGATTCAATTGGTTCAATGCGCCGGATTTGCGTATCGGTTAAACCTAAAGTATTTGCCTGCAGCGTCTTCAAGTACCTCAGGTATCTTCAGTGAACGTAACATGGGCCGCTTGCTGTGCTAGAAGTTTTTGATTTGCAGGGTTTTGGCCACTTATTGTTGGCGGGAACCTGGATCACCATTAAATTAGCATTGGTCAGTCTGGTATTCGGGCTAGCTTTTGGCTTGTTTGGTGCGCTATCCAAACTATCGCCTTACGCGCCGCTGCGTATTTGGGCCACCCTTTACACCACCATTGTTCGTGGTTTGCCTGAGTTATTGATTGTATTTGCCATTTATTTTGGGGGTTCATCTTTAGTCATGGCCGGTGCCAGCCTATTTGGCTATGACGAATATATCGAAATTGATCCTTTTGCTTCCGGTGTTGCCGCCTTGTCGATTGCTTTTGGTGCCTATGCCACCGAAGTATTTCGTATGGCGATATTATCTATCCCACAAGGGCAATGGGAGGCATCACGAGCAATGGGCATGACACCATTTAAAACCTTTTTTCGAATTATTCTACCGCAAGTTTGGCG
This sequence comes from Pelagibaculum spongiae, assembly GCF_003097315.1. Lineage (NCBI taxonomy): Bacteria > Pseudomonadati > Pseudomonadota > Gammaproteobacteria > Oceanospirillales > Pelagibaculum > Pelagibaculum spongiae. The sequence goes on along the minus strand of NZ_QDDL01000007.1, from coordinate 208,638 downwards.
GGTCGCCTTGCCAGGTTTGGGTAATTTGTTTCAAGTGTTGCTCAAAGACACCGCGCTGGTATCGGTGGTTGGACTACAAGATATTATCCGACAAGCCACCACCGCGGTTAGCAGTACAAAAGAGCCATTTACTTTCTATTTAGCCGCTGCTTGCATTTATTTGTTATTAACCGCAATTGTTAATGCGTTCAGTGCGTATATGGAATATCGAGCCAATCCAGCTGCGAGGTATAAAGCGATATGAGTTGGGATTGGGAGGTTATTTTAAAGTATTACCCGCGCTTGCTTGACGGCGCTTGGCTGACCATTGAATTGGTGGTTATTTCCGGGTTGATCGGCATTGTTATGGCCTTGCCATTGGCTCTGGGGCGGATTTCCAAATATCGCAGTGTGCAAACCGTACCCTATTTGTTTATTTATTTTTTCCGCGGCACGCCGTTATTAATTCAAATTTTCCTGATTTATTACGGATCAGCGCAGTTTGATATTATTCGAGAATCTTCTTTGTGGGCAGTGCTAAAGCAGCCTTATTGGTGTGCCATTATTGCATTTAGCCTGAATACCGCAGCCTATACCGCCGAACTATTCCGTGGTGCAATCCAAGCTATTCCACCGGGAGAAATTGAAGCGGCAGAAGCGCTCGGTATGAGCCGATGGACCTTGATTCGACGCATCACCCTGCCAAGAATGTTTGGAATTTCCTTGCCAGGTTACAGTAACGAAGTGATTTTAATGCTGAAAAGCTCAGCGCTGGCATCGACCATTACCTTGTTAGACCTAACCGGCATGGCAAGAACCATCCAGTCACGGACTTACACCCCGGTTGAAATTTTTACCGCAGCGGGCGTTATCTACTTAGTGATTGCTGCGATTGTCATTTTCTTATTCCGAGTGCTGGAAAAACGCTTTAATCGATATCAAGGTACTGCGCCGTCAGACAGTTAATCAACCGATACTAGAAAAGTGGAAATAAACAATCTTTCCGTGCCCTCTCGTAAGTCATCCCTGAGCATCGGCGAAGCGTGATATGTTGTTGACAAGTCGATATTTGCTTAGCTGATGACGAGCTACATTAAGAGTGTTTCTTTCTACACTCCTTATTTCTTTAGTCGATTTAATAATGATAAGTAGTGAGATGTTTTAATGACCGCTTGGCTGGCTGGGTTTTCTCTTGGCCTATCGCTGATTCTGGCGATAGGCGCACAAAATGCATTCGTACTGAAACATGGCTTGGTAAAGCGCCATGTTTTTATTATTTGTCTGGTGTGTGCGGTTTCTGATGCAATATTAATTGCTTTAGGCGTATCTGGCTTTGGCTTGATGGTAAAGCAGTTTCCCACCATCGAGCAGATAGCACGCTATGGCGGCGCACTGTTTTTATTGGTTTATGCATTAATGAGTTTTAAATCGGCAATACAGCTTTCTCACCAGTTAAAGTCAGAAGATCAAGTGGTGGGCTCTGCGACAAAAACAGTGATGGTTTGCCTGGCATTTACCTGGCTTAACCCACACGTGTATTTAGATACAGTAGTCCTGTTGGGCTCTATTTCGACTCAATATGAAGGTGCAAAATTACTCTTTGCAACCGGGGCAATGACTGCTTCTTTCGTGTTCTTTTTTAGCTTGGGTTACGGCGCTCGGTTATTAAAACCGATATTTGATTTGCCCAACGCCTGGAAGGTTTTTGAAGCTTTGATAGGTGTGGTTATGCTGTTGATTGCATGGTCTTTACTAGCAAGCTAGTTGATAAAGTTATAGCGAAAAATAGATTAGGCTAGAAACTTACCCAGAATTCGAGATGAAAATAGTGTTCTGGCTTAAGGAAAAAGGCCTTTATTTAATTGCCTGCTAATTGCAACCAAGCGACTGAAACTTCAAATATTCTCGTTTCATATAACGATAGCACTCATCTGAAAGTGATCGTACTCCCAAAGACCTATTTTAATGATTTGTCCTTAAAAGGCGCTTTCACCCACCCCTGTGTCATTTATCTATGCTGATTAATCACGTTACACTGATTGAAAATTAGATCACGGAGTGGCTCAGTGAGACGTTTGATTTTCGGGATACTCATGCTGGTTTGCTTTCAGGTGCAAGCGAGTGACTTCAAAATTGCAGACCTAGCAGAACGTCAGATTGACGGCAGAAACTACCTTTGTCTTGCATTCAACCAACCTGCCGATCAGAGCAAGGATCTATCGTCGTATATTGAAGCCTATTCAAAGGATCGTAAGAAGAGCGGTTCGCCTATCTATGGCCAGTCAAGTTGGGCAGTAGAAGATGACGGCAGAATGTTATGCCTGGTAAATACTAAGCCTTACACCCAGTACAAAATCAAAGTTGCCGCAGGCTTGCCTGCCGCCAGCGGCCAAAAGCTTGCCAATGCTGACAGCTTCACTCAAAAAACCCGTCGATTAAAACCGGCCGTTAATTTCATTGATGCGGGCATTATTTTATCTCCAGGTAGCGAAGGACTTATACCGGTGGCAACATTGGATGTTGATCAAGTCGATGTAAATTTTCATCGTTTGAAAGAATCATCGCTATTGGATTTGCTACAGAACTACAACAGATCTTGGAAGTGGCAACTATTAAAGAGTCTGCCCAAGCAAACTGACCTAGTTTATAGCGCGCGCTTTAAATTGGATGCTGAAACCCATCGCCGGGTTGAGCGCAGCATTCCTATTTCTGATATAGAAGCATTAAAAATACCCGGTGTGTATGTCGCGGCAATGAAAATAGCTGGTGACTATACAACCGAAACAGTGACCAAACTATTTGTAATTAGCGATATTGGTTTGCATGCGCGAAGCTATAAAAACCAAATGAGTGTTACGGCATTATCCTTATCTAGTGGTGCGCCACTGGCCGGTGTCGATATTCGTTTATTGAATTCACAAGGTGGTTTTTTACGTCAACAAACCACCGATAATAATGGCCAGATAATTCTTGCTGATTATAAGGCGAGCGATAGCAATAATCGTCCTGCACTTGCTTTGGCACTGCAAAATGAAAGCATGAGCATGCTAGCGCTCGATTCAACTGCATTAGGACTATCTGACTTTGATTTAGGGCAACGGCAGCAAAATGAACAGGAATTGATGATTTATGCACCACGGGATTTATATCGCCCAGGTGAAAAAGCTCAGTTCAGTATGTTATTACGTGATCATGACGGTCGTTTCATTGCCCAGCCCGTTTTAACCGGGTCAGTGATTAAGCCAGATAATCGTCAGTTTGTTGCGCTGAGTGTTTCAGCTGAATCTGAAGGCTATTACCAATATGAATTTGATATTCCTGCCAATGCTGCAACGGGTCAATGGTCATTAGCGATGGTTCGCCCCGGTGGTGGGCCGCAGGTAGTCTATCGATTTAAGGTTGAAGAGTTCCTACCGGAACGAATGAAGTTAAGTTATTCGTTTGCGAATGAAACTGGCCAACAAGCTTCTAAGGTGCTGTCAGAAAATGAACAACTTCTTTTAACGGTACAAGGTGATTATTTGTATGGTGCGCCCGCTGCTGGAAACCGTTTCCAGCAACAAGTATTGCAACGCCCAGTACAAACCGGTTTAGAACAATTTAAAGGTTATTATTTCGGTAATGCCGATGGTTACGGATCTCGTTCAACTAATTTGCCCGATGTTGAACTTGACCAAGATGGCCGATACACCACAATGCTGCCGATTCAGCGAACTCCCTTAAAAGTACCAGCAAGATTAACCTTTCAAGGTAGTTTGTACGAATCAAATGGCCGTGCGGTCAACCGACGCTGGAGCCGTTTAATTTGGCCTCAAGCCAATATGATTGGTGTTAGAAGTGGCTTTGATTTTAATAAAGAATACGCAAAAGCGAATACAACTACTGATTTCCAGTTGGTTCGTTTAAACGAAAAACAGCAAATGATTGCCGGTGAAGTAGAGGTTACTTTGGTGCGCCGTCATCGCGAAGGCTATTGGGAATATTCAAATAGTGGCTGGAAATACCACGCTAATTATCGTGAATATGATGTGTTACGCCAAAAGGTGACTTTAGATGGTAGTAAGCCTGCCAATTTAGCGCTGCCATTAAAGTGGGGCGATTATCGTCTGGAAGTAAGAGACCCAGACAGTAATCTGCTAACCAAAGTAAGGTTGCGAGCCGGTCGTGAATGGTATTGGCGCTGGCAAGAGCACTCCAAAGGGAATCACGCTTCCCGTCCAGATAAAATCACCCTAGCATTAGATAAACCATCATATCTGGTTGGAGAAATAGTACAGCTCAGTATTAAGCCGCCGTATTTACCATCCAAATCCGATGGAAAAACTCTAAAATTTCAGGCTTTAGTTCAAGTTGAAGCAGACCGACCATTGTGGCTTAAATGGGTCGATATGGACCAAAATGGCACGATTTTAGATATCCCGATTGAAGCTTCGTGGGATCGCCATGACTTGTATGTTTCAGTATTAATGACCCGTCCGATTGGTGATGAATTTGAACAGAAATTAACCCGTCGTAGCATGGGACTGATTCATTTGCCGTTAAATCGTCAATCTAGAACATTACAGATTGCGATGGATTTGCCCCAGAAAAGCATGCCAAATAAAAAGCTCAATGTTCCGGTGACAGTGACCGCTGAAATGGGAGTCACGCCTGAAAATATTCAAGTGACCATTGCAGCAGTTGATCATGGGGTTTTATCGTTAACCGATTTTGAAACGCCTGATCCACTCGATTATTTTTTTGGCAGAAGAGCTTATCAGGTGCAAGCGCGTGATATTTATCATCAGCTAATCAAGCCAACAGTTGCTAAGCATGCCACATTGCGTTTTGGTGGCGATGCACCAGCCAGAGGTGGTAAACGCAACGTTTCAGATGTACAAATTGTCTCGTTATTTTCTGGCCCGGTAAAGCTGGATGAAAAAGGCAAAGGAAATGTTATTTTTGATTTGCCAGATTTCTCAGGGAAATTGAAATTTATGGCGGTTGCTTTCTCTGATCAGATGCTCGGTAGCACCGAACAAGATTTAACCGTGGCAACACCGGTGGTGGCACAAATTGCCATGCCGCGATTTATTGCCAAAGGCGATATCAGTATGGTTGCGCTGGATTTGAATAATATTTCAGGTATTAGCCAAACCGTTACCGCAAGTTTTGTTGCTAGCGAAGGGCTGCAGTTCAAAGGAAAACAAAGCTTTACCGTTAGTTTAAATGATCGTCAGAAACAAACGATCAAGTTGCCTATGAAGGCAAATAAGTGGAATGGTTTGGGAAAGATTCAGTTATCGATAGAAGGTATTCAGTATCAGGGCGAACAAATTACATTGCCCGAAAAAAGTTGGAAAATAGCCATTAGACCACCGTGGCCTGCAGAAACTTTTGTCCAGCAAGAAGAGATATTACCCGGCGAGTTTATCAGCATGCTGATTGAAGAATCTGCCGATATTGACCCGGATAGTTTGCAAGCGTCATTACTAATTTCAGATGCCGCCGCTTTAGATGTTGCCAGCTACGTAAGGTCGCTGTTGCACTATCCATATGGCTGTCTGGAGCAGACGTTATCGAGTGCTCAGCCTTGGCTGTTGGCCAATCGTCCGGAATTATCCAGCTTTAATATTAAGCCGGTTTCCCAAGCTAAACGTACTAAAGCAATGGAAATTGCAATGGAACGTTTGCAAAGAAAACAAAAATCTAATGGTGGCTTTGGATTGTGGAGTGACCGCTCTCCAGAAGAGCAGTGGTTAACCGTATTTGCCCTGGATTTTTTCCAGCAAGCCCAGTCTCAGGGTTTTCCAGTGGACGCATCGATGATGCTAAAAGCAGCGGGGCGGGTGCAAGAATATCTTAAATTAGGTGCGGTACGCAGCCGTTATTCTGATGAGAATGACCATTATAAATTTGCTACCAGAGCCTATGCCGCTTATGTATTATCGAAAAATAATCAAGCCAGCCTAGGTGATATGCGACGGCTTTTTGATCGCTTCCGCAAAAATGCACAATCACCATTGCCATTGGCTCAACTCGGTTTGGCATTAATTCGTCAAGGTGATAAAAAGCGTGGCGATTTAGCCATTGAAGAAGCGTTTACAGTTGAGCCCAGAAAGTATTTTTGGAGTCAGGATTATGGCAGCCGAATTCGTGATCGTGCGCTGATGATTGCTCTGCTGATTGAAGATGGTTATCAAGTATCTAAAGCCAGGTTGCAAAGCTTTGAATTGGCTGAAGACCTAAAAGGAGACTCTTGGTTATCGACTCAGGAGCAATATGCATTGGTCAGGGCTGCGCTTTCGTTACAGTCATCGGCAGAAGATAGCTGGCAATTGCAGGTAGATGCGGCAAACCAACAAAATATTTCCGGCACCGGTAGTCAGCGAACTGCAGTTGAATACCCGCAATTATTACAACCCATGCTACTCAGTTCACAGCAGGCGTTGTTTGCCCGGCTTGAAGTATCGGGGTACCGCACGGTATCGCCACCACAATTTTCCAACAAAATTAACATTGAACGTAAATACTACGATGAGACTGGCCAGCCAATCCAATTGGAGTTCTTGCGTAGTGGTGATTTAGTGGTGGTAGAACTGCTGGTTAATTCAGAAGATAAAGTACCGGATGCACTGGTGGTCGATTTATTGCCAGCCGGTCTGGAATTGGAGAATCAAAATTTATCGGGAAGCATTCGTTTGCAGCAGATAAATATTGATGGAAAACCAATCTCAGAACGTAAGCAAGCAACAACAATCGAGCATGAAGAATATCGTGACGACCGTTATGTCGCTGCGGTCAATCTCCGGCGCAATCGTGAGGCGCGTTTGTATTATTTAGCGCGTGCGGTAACGCCTGGCCGTTATAAAGTGCCAGCTGCCAGTGTTGAATCTATGTATCATCCCGAGATTCGAGCTAATGGCAGATCGGATCAGATCGTGGAAATACTCGGTCAGTAGTTGCAATCGTTAAAAAATAATCACTGGCCAGAATTGTCTGGCCAGTTTTTTAATTGAGTATTATTAAATTGTTAAAACAAAAACATCTGCCAATTATTTTGGCTGGTTTTTTTCTATTCAGTATTTGTTTGGCACTGATTATTGATCGCAGTGCGCCTTTGCCTCTGCCCGAGCCTGCCGATTTTGCCCATGTGGTGGTTGATCGAAATGGCATTCCACTGAGAGCGTTTGCCGACACTAATGGTGTTTGGCGTTATCCGGTTAGTCTTGAACAGGTTTCAGATGATTACATTCAGGCACTGATAGGCTACGAGGATCGTTGGTTTTATTACCATCCCGGGGTGAACCCTTTTTCAGTTGTAAGAGCTGCTTGGCAAAACTTGAGTAATCAAACAGTGGTTTCGGGAGGTTCAACACTGACCATGCAGGTTGCTCGGCTGATTGACCCTGTGCCACATACTTTTTTGGGGAAAATCCAACAATCTTTAAGGGCATTACAACTTGAATGGCACTTAAATAAAAAACAAATTCTTGAATTGTATTTAAACTTGGCACCTTTTGGCGGAACGCTTGAAGGTGTTGAAGCAGCTAGTTATAGCTATTTTGGTAAAAAATCCAATCAGTTGTTGCCTTCGGAAGCTGCACTGTTAGCCGTTTTGCCCCAGTCACCATCACGACTTCGGCCAGACCGTTATCCACTTAGAGCGCAAGCCGCTAGAGATAAATTAATAAAACGATTGGCTCAATATAAAGTATGGCCACAACAAAAAGCAGATGAAGCGCGTCAGGATATTGTTGCCGTATTAAATATTAAGCAGCCTATGCTAGCGCCACATTTATCAAGGCGATTAAAAAATTTATACCCGAAACAACCGCTAATACGTTCAACGATTGATATTGAATTGCAGCGAGAATTGGAAGCGCTGTTAAAAGATCATATTGCCCAGCTTCCATTAGGTACCTCGGCTGCAGCGTTGGTTATTGATAATCAAACCAGCCAAGCGCTGGCATATATCGGCTCGGCAGATTTCCTCAGCCCGCAACTGCAAGGGCATGTTGATATTACGCGAGCAATCCGCTCACCGGGTTCATTGTTAAAACCTTTTTTGTATGGAAAAGCGCTTGATCAAGGTTTAATTCATTCGCAATCTTTAATGGTGGATGCGCCGAGAATTAGCAGCTATCGACCAGAGAATTTTAACCAGGGTTTTTCTGGGCCAGTATCGGCTTCGGCGGCACTTCGGCAATCACTTAATATTCCGGCAGTTAATTTGTTAGAGGTTATTGGGCCAGCTGATTTTTCTGCAACCTTAAGTAATGCAGGCATTAATTTACATCTACCTAAAAATAATCTGGGCGTTCAAGCACGGCCAAATTTATCTTTAATTCTGGGCGGTGTAGGCGCAACTATGGAACAGTTAACCAGCGGCTATGTTGGTTTGGTTAATGGTGGTCAGGTGCGTGATATTCAATATGTTTTGAATGAACTTCCATCACCACAGGCCAATAATCTTTCAGTCGATAAGGCGCTCAGTGACAGTCGATATTTAATGTCTAGCGGTGCTAGCTGGATCATTTATGACATATTGCGCCAAGCCAGTGCCACCGATCGTTTGGATTCATCGCTGGTAGTGCAGGACTTTAAAAACATAGCCTGGAAAACAGGCACCAGTTACGGTTATAGAGATGCTTGGGCGATGGGTGCAACCCCTTCAACGACAGTTGCTATTTGGGTTGGTCGGCCAGATGGTAGCGCCATGCCGGGCTATTATGGTCGCCTCACCGCAGCCCCGATAATGTTTGCCAGTTTTCGAAGCCTGCAAGCAATATATCAAACTGAAAATAATACGACTTATTTGGCTCGTCCCGAGAGTGTTTCGCAGCAGAAAATTTGCTGGCCGTTGGGTACCTTGCTGCAATATCAATCGGCTGAAAGTTGTCAGCAACAGCATCAAGCATGGCTGTTAGATCAAACTGCACCGGTGACCTTGGCATTGCAGCAGCAAGCATTGCCTAATCCACTATCATTTTGGATTAATCCAGAAAATGGTAAAAGAATCGATGCATACTGTGGTGCAGCACAAAGAATTCAAGCCAAAGCGCAATCAGTTACGCTCTGGCCATTAGCTGTCGAGCCATGGATTGCTTCGGATAAAAAGAGACAGCGACGAATTCCTCTGGCGGATCCTAGTTGCAAAAAAATGCCATTGCCGCATTTTTCTGATGTGAAAATTACTCAACCAACTAATAACGCCAGAATATTGGTGCAGCGAAGACATAATAAGCAAATTCAGGCTTTGAAATTAACCGCTCGAGGCGGCCAGCTGCCCTTGCTTTGGTATGCCAATGGAAAGTTAATTGGCAATAGTCGATCATCTCATCAGTTACAGTGGTGGCCAAATCAAGCAGGGCAATATCAAATCCTGATGATTGATGCCAATGGCACAATAGACCAAACCAATATTTTGCTAAGCGATCTAGCCAATAAATACTAAAGGTACTGAAAAGATGAAACTAGATTTTTCGACGATGACACCCCAACAAGCTTATTTTTGTATTACTCAGAGTTTGATTCCTCGTCCGATTGCTTGGGTATTAACCGAAAATGAAACCGGTAGCTATAACTTGGCACCTTTCTCGTATTTCACTGCAGTATCTTCAAATCCACCGCTGCTAATGATCTCGATAGGTAGCAAGCCCGATGGTTCACCGAAAGATACCTTAGCTAATTTACAGCAGCGGAAAAAATGTGTGATTCATATTGCAGATGCTTCCCAGCTAGATGACTTAAACCAGTCGGCAGCCACGTTGGATTATGGTGTTTCAGAAGTCGAGCAACAGCAGTTGGCTCTGGCTGAGATGGCTGATTTTTGTTTGCCGCGATTGGCAAACAGTAAAATTGCCATGGCAGCCGAGCTTTATCGAATTGATGATATTGCAGGCCAGTCGATAGTCTATTGCCAGCTTGAATCTATCTGGTTAGATGATCAAATTTCCAGGATTGAAAACGACCAATTAAAAATCGATGCCAGCAAAGTAGACCCTATTGCCAGACTGGGTGCTAATGAATATGCGCTATTTGGCGAGATTGTTCAGCGAAAGCGGCCTTGAGTAAACCTTTGGTGTAGCTATTTTCTATTTGGAATTGCTAAATCTTACTAAAACCATTGTTGTTTGTATGGTGTCTTAACTTGCATTAAAACAATGCGTTGCCTGTGTTTGGTTGTTTGGGTATCTTTAATATGCAAATGATGATGTTTCAGTCAATTGACATGTGTAGCAGCGAGCGATAGCTTGGATTCTATGCGGTGAGGATAAGCTTGGCCAAGCGGAGTTTGCGGTTCATGTTTATCACTTCAAAATGTGTGACAAATTTCACCTCATATGAGGGATAATACAAGCAAGCGCTTACTTTGCCGTAACAGTCAACCAGCGAGTGATTCAAAATAATCCTCAATTTAATTTAGACCTAACCTCGAATAATAAGGAAAAGATTTTCATGGGAAACATTGCTCAAACTATTCTTACTAGTCCTATTTTATGGCTAACAATTGTTGTTTTATATACGCTTAAAAAAGGCATTTATTTTGTACCGCAAAACCGAGGTTATGTTATTTATACTCTGGGTAAATATAGTAAAACGCTGTCTGCAGGTTTAAATTTCATCGTTCCTTACGTGCAATCGGTTGCTGCCGATCGTAATTTAAAAGAGCAGTCGCTGGAAATCACCTCGCAGACTGCAATCACCAAAGACAATGTTACCTTGGCGATTGACGGCATCTTGTTTATGAAAGTAACCGATGCAGCAGCGGCCACCAACAATATAACCGATTACAAAATATCAGTTACACAGCTTGCGATGACCTCAATGCGTAATGCGATTGGTTCAATGGAATTAGATGAATGTTTTCAAAACCGCGATACAATTAATGCGCAAATTTTGAATTCAATGACCGAGGCTACTGCACCTTGGGGCGTTATGGTGACGCGTTATGAAATAAAAGACATTACGCCACCGCAAACTATCCGTGAAGATATGGAAAAACAAATGACTGCAGAGCGAGAGAAACGCTCAGTAATATTAACTGCAGAAGGCGTAAAAACAGCGGCTATCACAGAAGCTGAAGGTCAAAAAAGAGCACGAGTACTAGATGCGGAAGCAGCAAAATCAGAGCAAGTGCTTGCAGCAGAAGCGACCAAAGAGTCGCAAATTCTTGAAGCAACAGGTAAAGCAGAAGCAATTCGTTTAGTTGCAGAAGCCGATGCGAATGCATTGGAAGTTGTCGGACAGGCGGCGAATACTGAACAAGGCCGGTCGGCAGTAACACTAACGCTGGCGCAAGACGCAATTACCGCGCATCAAGCGATTGCCAGCGAAAGTACCGTGGTGTTAACCGATGGTAAAACAGGTGACAATATCGCTAATACGGTTGCACAAGCGATTGCAGTGTCAAGTAGTCTGAAGTTGCCTAGCTAGTATTTTATCTACCCGAATCACTTCAAGGTGTCATGCGCATCTTGAAATGATTCTGGTCTAATATACTTGCCCTATATTTCTTTTTTATCCAAGAGATTTTATGCAATATTTTTTAGAAAACCCTGACCACGTTTGGTACTTAATTGCCGGTATTAGCTTTGTTGTTGAATTGAGTATTATGGGGTTAAGTGGCCCGTTATTCTTTTTTGCGATTGCGAGCTTGGTTACCGGTATTTTAGTGAGTTTTGGTATTGTCGCTGGTTGGCAAAATGAAATATTAACGGTAGGGCTGTTAACGGCGGTTATCACAGCTGCTTTATGGAAGCCATTAAAAGCCTTACAAAACTCCAAAGATAAAACAGATAACTCTAGTGACATGGTCGGTTTAACCGTGTTAGCCAGTGCTGAAATTACAGCAGTTAGCGGCACCATTCGTTATTCTGGTATCAATTGGCAAGCGCGTTTAGCGGACGATGAAACTGCAAAATCGATAAGCGAAAAAAGTGCATGTAAAATTGTCGCCATTACTGGCAATACCATGTTGGTTAAAGCGTTATAGATTCAAATGCCGATAAAGCAGCGTGTAAGCGCTGTGTTGCCATGTCGTGCCGTATAGATAAAACCCGTTGTAGTCGGGAGATCACCAGTATAACCGGCAAACAGTTACCACCCACAGTAAATAATATGGCAACCCAAAAATTAATTTATGCAGTTTTTTTTGGTCGAAGAAATACAAAACCCTATGTGGTTGCCTGTGAAGTGCTAAATTTGAAGGTTTGGTCTGAATTGAACGCAAGCGGTAGTGGCAAATATTGAGTTCGTTTTTGAAGATACAGGGTGTTCTGTTGTTTGGTTAAACTACGCTACTGAATTTAATCAGACGGTGGCTTTTGCTGATGGGGCGAAGGGTCGTAGAATGGGTTGAGTTCGTTTCGATAAGCTTTGGCCTGTGCTCGGGCGCGACGTTTAAATGCCAGAATGTCGGTATATTTGCCAATCGCGCTGGCGAACTTTTTGCTAAGCGATTCACCACGGCCGCTCATGGTACTGGCCCATTCAGTCGCATCTACCTTCAGCTTTAATCGCTTGAAAATTGGCGGCAAGTTTTTATTCATGTGAAATTTTTTATCAGATCTCGCCATTCTCGCGCTGGCATCTACTAATTCCAGATAATCCTTGTATTGAAAAGGTAAGCATTCTGTTCGTTTTGGTTTTCTAGTCTTTGAATTTAAAAACGGTTTTAACTTGGGGTAGCAACAAGTTTTAGGCGCTGTTTTAGATCGTTTTGTCTTTTTTGAGTGAGTTAGCTCCAGATTCACTCTAGCCTGAATCGATGTGTAATCAGAATTTTCTGGTGTTTCAGCTATTCCGGCACGTAATGGGTTTAAGTCGACATAAGCCATACAGGTAAGTAAAGCTTGTTGATCAAGTAACGCCTGAGCTTTAAAACGGCCTTCCCAAAATCTTCCGGTACACTTATCTTCATTATTTGCCTTGCGTGCCAATGGCTCGTTAATTGCCCGCATAAACCAGCTAATGCTCATTAATCGCTGGCGATAAACATCAGCAAAACTAATCGCCATGTTAATTTGTGCTGAATCCATGGTTCGCTTTAATTTTGGGTTGAGATAACTCTGAACCAATGGCTCGCCTTTGAACACTTTGCAGTATTGAGTCAAAACCTGGTCATTGGTCCAGTTTTGAGCTTTTTCTACATCAACATACAGCACGAGGTGATAGTGGTTAGACATGATGGCATAAGCAGCCACATCAATTGCAAAAGCTTCGACTAGTAATGCCAATCGGTCGACAATCCATTGGCGGCGGTGGTCGTAGTTCTGCCTTAGTTCAGGAATAATTGCTGGATCTTCGCCGCATAGCCACCCACGTCTAACGCATCTTGAACAGGCATGTATGAACGGATTTGCTTTTGGATCGAACAAGATGGCACGAGGTGTAGGCATGATAAATTCAGGAAGACTTTTAACAAGTATCCACTCCAGCTAATTTCAGTGGTTGCCAAATATTAACGGGAGCAGCTAATTTGTGGAAATTAAAGATTTTTGGGTTGCGATAGAAAAAGCTTTGGCTGGTATTGGTTGAGAAAGGTTATGATAGCGGGAGAAACCAACCTAAATGAAATTAGTATGTATTATTTTCAAGTGACTATCGCCTACAAGGGCACCGCCTATTTTGGCTGGCAGGCTCAGTCCACCGACACACTATATGAAGAAAAGCCAACAATAGAAGGCACCATTCTTAGTCGCTTAAAAAAAATGACACATTATCAACCTTGTACTGTTTCAGGGGCTAGTCGCACAGATGGTGGTGTTCATGCGTTAGGGCAAATCGCAAAGCTCACTATTTCGAAAGACATTAGCCCAGAGAAACTTTTATTGGGGCTAAATTCAATATTACCAGACGATATTCGAATATTAACATGTCGGCCATCTACCAAACAATATCAACCGAGTAAATCGAGTATTAGCAAGGAATACCACTATTACTTTGTAACCTCACCGATTGATAATGTAACGACCTCTGATATTGCAATGCACCTGCCCATTAGTAATCCAGATGATTTAGCATTGCTACGCAGTGCCTGTAAGCTGTTTGTAGGTCGCCATGATTTTTATAATTTTAGTAGCCGCGATAAAGGTATTACTAGTAGTACTCGAGAGATTTTCCATTGTGATATTCACCAGGCCAGTTTTTCACCTTTAGCTGATGAATTATATTATTTAAAAATAATTGGTAATGGTTTTTTAAAATACATGGTGCGTTACTTAATGGGCACTCTGTATGAATTAGCTAAGGGGCGTATCAGCCTAGATGATATCTCACGCTATCTTGATCAACACCAAACAGATAAGTTAAGTGCCAGAGCAAAGCCCAAAGGGTTGCATTTAATCAATATTGAGCAGCAAGTTTAAAATTTTCACAAGCTACATAATTATTGTTTTAAATATTGTTATCTATTTCTTTTGATAGTGCTTTAATTGATTCTCTCAGCCAAACATGTGCGGCATCTTTCTGGCGATTGTTGTGCCATTGCAAGTAAATAGGCACTTCTGGGTAGTCGAAAGGCATCTCGATTAGCTGCAGCTTAGCTTGGTAATGTAAGGCAATTTTTAAAGGCACCACGGCAATTAAATCGGTGTTGGAGACAATTTCTGGAATGGCGACAAAGCTTGAGACATGTGCCTTTAAATTGCGGCTTGGTAGCTGTTGCCCCATTAATTGTTGAAATGGGGTACCTTGTTGTTCGACCGTAAGCCCCAGCTGCTGATGTTGATGATTCGATTGTCTTGGAATCAAACTCACCTGGGGTAATTGTTGAAACTGTTCAATTGAAATTTCACCCTTGAGTAGTGGGTGCTGCTTGCTACAAATCACCGTTAATTTTTCATATGCCAATAGCTGTTTTTGAAACTGTGACGGTTGGTAGGCAATGAAATCAATCACAAAATCCAACTGGCCTTGTTTTAATTTTCCTGCAATATCGGTGGTTTGTTCAGGTAACAAGTGAACAGATATATGCGGTGCAGTCTGTCTTAACCAACTTATCAGATAGGGCGCTAATAAATACTCAGTGGCAGCATTGGTTGCTAGGTAAAAGTTCTGTTGGCTGGTTTTTGGCTCGAATATTTCTGGTTGCCAAGCTTGTTGGATTTGATTGAGTGCTGGCTGAAATTGCTGCTGAAGTTGTATCGCGCGTGAAGTAGGGCGCAAGCCTTGCGCAGTTCTGATAAACAGCGGGTCATTGAACCTTTCTCTTAAGCGCTTTAAGGCATTACTGACCGCAGGTTGGCTCATCGATAGCTGTTCGGCAGCTCTCGACAAATGCTGCTGTTGCATCAAAGCATCGAAGATGGGTAACAGATTAAGATCCAGTGTGCGCAAATTTCGCTGGCTTTTAACGATCTGTTGGTGCATTGCAGTCTAATTATTTGTCTGAGTGATAATGCATATTCGCATTATTGATTGGCCTTGTCTGCAAGCAGCTTTTAGCCTCGGTGAATTATTGATCAGAGAGCGCCCGTTATGGCACAGATGTCAGCTGAAGCAATGCAAGCCTTTCGCAGTAAATATCGAACTCAAATTAGCCAGCGCTATAGCGGTTGGCTGCATATGGGGTTTGTCTCAGTGGTGGGTATAGCAGTGATTGTTTATGCCTTATCTCAAGTATTAGATAGCAGCTGGATGCAGTGGTTGGCATTCCCGCTAACCATGCTCGGGGTGAATTTTGCTGAATACTGTGCCCACCGCTGGTTAGGGCATCGCAAAACATCTATCGGTAAGATGTTTTATCAGCGGCATACAGGTGATCATCATAGTTTCTTTCTGGAAAGCGCAATGGATTATCAATCAGTAGCTGATTGGCGGGTCGTATTATTTCCAGGCTATTTAATTATTGCTTTTCTGGTTGGCTTGGTAATTCCCGGTTTTTTATTGTTGGATTATCTATTTTCGAGTAATGTTGGTTTTATTTACGCGGCTGCTGGAATTAGTGGCTATTTGTTTTATGAGGTAATGCATTTTAGCTATCACATACCGCAGGGGCATTGGGTGCAAAAAATATTTTTAATGGTGCCGGGCTGGAAACAAATGCGCCATACCCATGTATTGCATCATCGTAGGGATAAAATGGGTCATGCAAATTTTAATATTACCCTGCCAATATTTGACTGGCTCTTGGGTACTTTGTATTGGCAGCCGCTTAACCGTTCTTACAAAAGTAATGGTGAAATTCACCAGCGCTAGTGGCGCGCTTGCTCCGTTCAATTACTGGTTATTACAAGCTTATAAAGTCTGATGGCTTTGCCGCATAGTAACCTTTCCAAGGCTCAAAACTGGCCACCAAGTGTTTCGGTGCATAAAATTGTGCTCGAAAACTTGTCTGGCCAGACTTCTCAAGTCATCCACCAGCTATTCATATTCGATTCATCAATAAGCAGCCATTCAATCTGCACTGGCTATATCCATTCAAAGTTTATGGTTAATTATGCCAATAGCTGATCTGGGGCATGGTTGCCGCCAGCAGGCTGTATAACCTGAAACTAAGTTTGAGCGGAAGTTGTATTCTTTATGGTTATCGTAATCTATAAAACTTTAATCGATGGCCAGAAAGTGAGTGAAGCGTTAGAAAAGGGTGTGTTATGAGTCAGGCAAATAGTAACCCCAAAGTGTGGGCTACTCGATGGACGTTTATTTTAGCTGCGACAGGTTCCGCAGTAGGCTTGGGTAATATTTGGAAGTTTCCTTATATGACCGGAGTGAATGGTGGTGGTGCGTTTGTAATCACCTATCTGATTTGTATCGCCCTAGTCGGTATTCCGATTATGATGGCAGAAACTGCATTAGGCCGTCATGGTCGTCATAACCCAATTCAGACGATGTTTGAATTGGCCAAAGAAAATGGCGCATCTAAAAACTGGGGCATTATTGGTATTGTTGGCGTTTTAAGCGGATTTTTAATTCTGTCTTTTTATAGCGTTATTGCCGGTTGGTCACTTTCATACATGGTTGACGGTGTTTCAGGTGTTTTCCCTAGCCTGCAAGGCGATGCGGCGGGCGAGCACTTTAGCGCATTAATTGCTAGCCCAGGAAAATTGATTTTATATCACACCATTATTATGGGATTTTCTGCTTTTATTATTGCCCGTGGTATTCATGAAGGCTTGGAAAAAAGTGTTCGGTTCCTAATGCCAGCATTATTTGTTTTGTTAATGCTGTTGTTGGGTTACAGCGCATTTACTACGGGTTATTTCATGGAAGGCATTAAGTTTTTGTTTGTGCCAGATTTCAGCAAAATCACTAGTGAAGCCATTTTAGCCGGCATGGGCCATGCATTCTTTACCTTGAGCCTGAGCATGGGTGCTATCATGGCATACGGTGCTTATATGCCCAAAGATGCCAAAATAGGTAGCACCATTGTCACGGTAGCGTTTTTTGATACCTTTATTGCATTGGTTGCAGGCATGGCATTATTTCCGATTGTTTTTGCCAATGGAATGGAGCCAGCATCCGGCCCAGGGTTAATGTTTATTTCTTTACCGGCTGCATTTGGTCAAATGGCCGGCGGCAGTATTTTTGGAACACTATTTTTTGCATTAGTTGCTATTGCAGCATTAAGTTCTGCTATTTCTTTGGTCGAGCCTGCCGTTGCCTGGATTATTGAACGCTTCCCGGTCAATCGCGCTATGGCAACTATCATCGTTTGCGCTTTGGTGTGGTTGTTGGGCTTAGCCAGTGTATTTTCATTCAACATTTGGTCAGAGATTAAACCTTTTGGAAAAACAATTTTCGATTGGTTGGATTATGTAACGGCGAATATTTTGTTACCGCTCGGAGGAATGGCAATTGCAATTTTTGCGGGTTGGGTAATGAAAAAAGAAATCATGGAAAAAGAGCTGTCGCTCAGCCATGGCGGGTTTACCCTGTGGCGTTGGCTGATTAGAATTATTTCGCCATTAGCTGTATTTATCGTTTTTTTGAATAGTATTTCTTAATTGTTTTAATTAAAAACAAACCTTTAAAAGCCAGGCTTCGGTCTGGCTTTTTTTGTTTTGCAATTCTGTGACTGACTGCACAGACTCGAAAAGCTACAGCTCATCCGGCAATACTGGAACAAATGTGCAAATGCACAGAGTATCGAGATAACTAAAGCGGCAACTTATATGGAAAATTAATTCCATATGGTTATCGGGATATATAACAATAGTAATAGTGGTGGTTGAATGAGTAGTGCAAACCAAGTGGTTGCCAAGACCTGGGCAACGCGTTGGACCTTTATCCTGGCTGCAACAGGTTCTGCTGTAGGTTTGGGTAATATCTGGAAATTCCCATACATGACTGGCGCTAATGGCGGCGGTGCATTCGTACTGACTTATCTAATCTGTATTGCGCTAGTTGGCATACCGATTATGGTCGCGGAAACTACTCTAGGTCGTCATGGGCGACATAGCCCAATTGTCAGCATGTTACGTTTGGCAAAAGAAAATAAAGCATCTCGAGCATGGGGTTTGATTGGTGTTGTTGGTGTTTTAACCGGCTTTTTAATCCTGTCTTTCTACAGCGTTATCGCAGGCTGGTCTCTGTCTTACACTATCGACGCTGCTACTGGCGTGTTCCCTAGCTTGCAAGGCGAGGCAGCGGGTGAGCATTTCGGTGCGCTGATTGGTGACTGGAAAAAGCTGACTATTTTCCACACCGGCATCATGGTAGTTACCGGTTATATCATTGCTAAAGGTATTCACGACGGCCTAGAGAAGAGCGTTCGTTTCCTTATGCCTGCCTTGTTTATTTTGTTGTTGGCTTTGTTGGCATACAGTGCCTTCACTACTGGCTACTTTCTTGAAGGTTTGAAGTTCCTGTTCACTGTTGATTTCGACAAGATCACCAGCGAAGCAATTCTGGCTGGCATGGGCCACGCATTCTTTACCCTGAGTCTGGGTATGGGTGCCATCATGGCTTACGGTGCTTACATGCCTGAAGATGCCAATATTGGCAGTACGGTGGTCACCGTAGCGATTCTGGATACCTTAGTTGCACTGGTTGCAGGTATGGCATTGTTCCCAATCGTGTTTGCCAATGGCATGGAGCCATCTGCAGGTCCGGGCTTGATGTTTATTTCTCTGCCTGCAGCATTTGGTCAGATTGCAGGTGGTGAAATTTTTGGCTTCTTGTTCTTCTTGCTGGTTGCAATGGCGGCGCTGAGCTCAACCATTTCACTGGTAGAACCTGCAGTATCCTGGATGATTGAACGCTTTGATGTAAGTCGTCCGGTTGCCACCTTCATCTTCTGTTTCGCAGTATGGTTGCTGGGTATGGCGACGGTGTTCTCATTCAACATCTGGTCTGATGTGATGATCTTTGGCAATAACATCCTCGATGCGTTGGATAAGTTGACTGCCAACATCTTGTTGCCGGGTGGTGGTATGGCGATCGCACTGTTTGCTGGCTGGGTGATGAAGCGGGAAGTTATCAGACAAGAGCTCAGTCATATGAGTGATACGCAATTTAATGGATGGTTGTGGCTGGTACGGATAGTTTCACCGGCAGCGGTATTCGCGATTTTCCTTAACAGCATTCTGGGCTAGTAGCGATTTTGCTAAGAACTGATAATTTGCAACTGAAAACCGAGAAGTTTCAGCTATAGCAAAAGCTTGCCAGATATTTAATTAATCCTTGACCCTGTCCTAGTGGCAGGGTTTATTTTTGTCTGCAATACAATTTTAAATCTTGTTTTGGAGTGGTCATGTCTCGAATCCTGTTTTCAATTGCACTGTTGTTTACTTCGTTTTCTGTGATGGCGGCACCGGTGATCGATGTTTACAAATCACCCACTTGAGGCTGCTGTAGTGGCTGGGTCAGTCACTTGAAACAAAATGGTTTTGAAGTTAAAGAGCATAATGTTCAAAGCGTTCACCCATTCAAAAAGAAAGCCGGGTTAGATAGCCGATTAGCTTCTTGTCATACCGCATTTATCAATGGCAAGTTTATAGAAGGGCATGTGCCTGCGGCAGATATCAAACGGGTATTGAAGCTTGATGGCGTGAAGGGGCTTGCGGTGCCGGGTATGCCAGCGCAATCACCTGGAATGGCTAAGCCTGGCGAAACCATTGAAGGTTTTAATGTTTATGCAGTTGATCAGGATGGCGGCATTAAAGTGTTTAAAAGCCACTAGAACGGGTCACAGATATAAAAAAAGCGCCGTAAACGGCGCTTTTTTTATATCTGGCACTCCCGACAGGGATCGAACCTGTATCTATCGCTTAGGAGGCGATCGTTCGATTAACCCCCTAACTTAGGTTACTACTTGTTACTACATGCTTCTTTTTTTGCTTGCTTTTAAGGGGGACACTGAGAAGTCTTCTTTTAAGGTGATGTTGTATTACCCCTAGCGAACATTTACCATTTTTTCGACTAGGGTCAGTGTTATATTTTATTTGAATATTTATTTGAGTACCAATCCCCCCCCTTCTCCCATATTTAAGTATTTAGTTTGTTTTTCAAGGGTATTTTATCGTAGACGACTATTTTTCACGATACTTTTTATTTAGAGAAAAAGGGGGGGGTGGTACACTCTAAGAGCCTAATTGACAGTCTATCCCTATGAGCGTGAGTACACACCAGCATTGCTCTTTTTCACGCTAGTCCGTCGTACTCTATGGATATTACTGATTTTATTTCTAGAGATAAACCCCATGATTCACTATCTATTTGCTGAAGAGTTGATGATTTATGATTAGCAAGGTTTGATTAACGGGGGAGATGATTGGTGTTCTAATCTAGTTCCTTCAAAGAAGGGGGGGGTATCATTAATCATTGAGATACCTAGAGCGAATGATTGAATTGCATATTCTTGTCCAAGATGAACCTCCATTCTTTTCTCAAGGTGAACACTTTTGCATGATCGCAAGAAGCAGTGTTCATTTTCAAGAATAACTTCTAATGTGCATATTCTGCCTCAATCTGAACAGTCATTCTGTTTTTATTTGAACACCTATTCTGTTTCAAAATGAACACCCATTCTGTTTTTATTTGAACACTTTTTGGCTCATTTCCAGAATCAGTGTTCAAATTGCCAGAACAACCCTAATGCATTGATATTTAACCCAACGCTACGCTTTCCCTGCCAACTCAGGAGAAAGCCATGTCAAGGTCGAGAATTAAAATGCGATATCTACGGGAAATCCTTCGTCTCAGATTTGAAAGCAAGCTGTCTATCCGTAAAATTTCACACTGCACCCGAGCCAGTGTTGGAACCATTCAAGGATTGCTTGCTACGGCGCAACAGCAGTCGCTCTGCTGGCCATTACCTGAAACATTAAGCGATGATCAGGCACTCGCTCGTTGCTTCTATCCAGAAGCTGACACCGCCATCTCAAAGCGACTAGAACAGCCTGACTGGCCTGAAGTCCACCATGAGCTCAAGCGTAAAGGCATGACACGCCAACTGTTGTGGGAGGAGTACCATGCGAAGTACCCAAACCGTAGTTATTGTTACGCTCAATATTGCGTGCATTATAAAAAATGGCTCGCCACTCAAAAGCGCTCCATGCGGCAAATTCATAAAGCCGGTGAAAAGTGTTTTATTGATTACTCTGGCCAGACCATGCCGATCATTCATGGCAGAACCGGTGAAATTAAGCAGGCACAAATCTTTGTTGCGGTGCTCGGGGCGTCAGGCTATACCTTTGCTTGCGCCAGCTGGAGTCAGCGCCTGCCCGACTGGTTAGATGCCCACGTTAAAATGTTTGAGTTCTTTGGCGGCGTACCCGAATTATTGGTGCCGGATAATTTAAAAAGTGCGGTAACCAAAGCCTGTCGCTATGATCCAGATAAAAATGTCAGTTACCAGCAGTTAGCCAGCCATTACCAGGTCGCGGTATTGCCTGCTCGGCCTTATAAACCAAAAGATAAATCCAAAGCAGAGCTCGCGGTACAAATGGTACAGCGCTGGATATTGGCCAGGCTCCGCCATCAACAATTCTTTAGTTTGGCCGCATTAAACCAGCGGATAAGCGACTTATTAATCGACTTCAATCAACGGCCATTCAAGCAACAAACGGGCTGTCGCGCCTCATTATTTAAACAACTAGACCAGCCTGAATTAAAACCACTGCCGCTTCACCCATGGCAATACCGAGATGTTAAGCGGGTTAAAATTCACCCGGATTACCACGTCCAATATCAAAAACACTTCTATTCGGTGCCGCATCATTTGGTGGGTGAAAAGCTGGAATTACACGCCGGTCAAAACCTGATTGAACTGTATTTGCACAATCAATTGGTCGCCAGCCATGCCCGGCAATTAACGCCGGGGACAACCATCTTGGCGATGCATATGCCCGAGCGCCATTGCCAGCACCAATATTGGAATCAAGAGACGATTCTGGCGAATGCCTTAAAACTAGGCGCGCACGTTCAGCTATGGATGCAAGAACGGTTTACTGAAAAACAGCATCCCGAGCAGGCCTACCGAATTTGGCTGGGCGTATTGAATTTAGGCAAAAAATACCCACCGCATCGATTAGATAAAAGCTGTGAGCTGGCATTGAAAAAACATTTGAATCGCTTGGAAAACCTCCGGTCGATGCTTAAAAACTGCCGTGACCAGCTGCCAGAACAAGACGAACTGGATTACCAATTACCGCAGCAGCATTTAAATATACGCGGCCCTGACAGTTTCCATTAGTGCCACAGAATCACACACGCAATCCGGTATAAAGGCCTATAACAGAACGCTGCAACCCGAGGAGCACCAAATGAACCGAACTTTAGAATTAATCCGAGAAATGCGCATGAGCGGCATGGCCGATGCCTTGATTACTCAACAAGAGCAACCGGCAACCTATCAGGAAATGGCCTTTGAGGAACGGTTGTTACTGTTATTGGACCAAGAGCATTCATGGCGAAATGGCAATCGTCATGCAAGGTTGTTGCGACAAGCCAAATTACGGCTGAATGCGCATTTAAAAGATATCGATTACCAGCATTCTCGAGGTTTGAATAAAAGCCAGATGGCTGAATTGGTTCAACTGCAATGGCTGGATCAAAAGCAAAACCTGTTAATCAGCGGGCCTTGCGGCAGCGGAAAAACTTGGCTGGCTTGTGCATTAGCGCAGGCCGCTTGCCAAAAAGGCCATAGCTGTCGTTATTACCGAATCAGACGAATGATGCGTGAATTAGAGCAGGCCAAAGCTGACGGCAGCTATCCCAAAGTACTCAAGCAAATCGCTCGTTATCAGTTATTGATATTGGATGATTGGGGGTTAGAACCGTTACAGGGCGGGCAAAGAAACGATTTAATGGAGATTATGGATGACCGCCACCAAAACAGCAGCACGTTAGTTATTAGCCAATTACCGACCACCGAGTGGTATCACAGCATCGGTGACAGCACGATAGCGGATGCGATTTTAGACCGGTTAATGCACAACGCTCACCGCTTGAACCTGAAGGGAGAATCGATGAGAAAAAAGGCAGGTGAAAAACTGGCTCAAAATGAACACTTGAGCTAGACATTTGAATATGCGGAATGCGTTAGGGTAATGGGTGTTCATATTGCGCAAGAATAGGTGTTCACGATCGCAGGAATAGGCAATTGAATTAGAGTATTCCTCAAAAATAAAGGGCTAACAAGCAAAGAACTAGAAATTCTCGCCATTATGATATATTCGAAGTTGATGCACTACACTAGTACAAGTCAAGTTCAGTGTTGTATCTCCCATATGACAAGGAGTTCAATGAAGTTCGTGCCATACAAAGATTACAAAGCGGTTACGTCTGATTTAAAGAAGATTTATCGATTGGTGACAGTTGCTTAATTTAGTGCTTTTTGGTGAGAAGTGGGATGAGAAGTATCCAAACATGATCGAGTCTTGAAATAGGTTCTGGGCGAATACGCTCTTTAATTACTCCTTAGGCATCCGAAAAGCTATTTATATATACGATCAATGTAATTAAGTCATTCTGTAAGCAATAGCTTTTCCGGAATAAGCTTTTCAATTGCTTCTTTTAATCCTGGCTCAGAGAGTACCTGATGTCGAGGTATTGCTTTATTTGAATTCAGTGCTCCATACTGGTCGAAGCATAAACCCTTGGCATTGTTTCCTTTTAAAAATTTCACAATAACTTCAGTATCGTACGCCTCAAGAGCAGGTTTTTTTTGTTCGTTCTGACACCTTTCCTGCTCTGATCCTGGGGGTAAAATCAAAGGCATTTTTTGTATTTCGCGAAGTGCGTTGTTTTCTTTTATTAGTGACTTGTGCTGGCCGAATATAATCATTATTTTGTGGCGCAAGACTGGATCGGATATTTTTACAAGATCGCTATCATTAACCAGCTGAAAGCTAAGATCAATATTCGATGAAACTTTCGAACTCTTAAATTCAGAAAAACGCGCCCAAGCATCAATTAAACGTGGATAAGGGTTGTTTCCACCGCGTCGGTTATAGATTGTTCGAACTGAGATAATTATCCCTTGGTTCCCGACAAGCTTTGCAACAATAGGGACTGAAGGGGTTGAGTTGTTTGCAACTAATTTCTTGCAAATATCATGAATTGTATTGAGTGTCTTTCTTGTATCAGTCCTTGTTGCTTGGTGAAGCAGGCCTTCATACAAACTTTGTACTTCAAGCTCAGTAGAGTAGTTTTTTTCCTTCATAGTATTAAGTTAGCTGTTAGTTGCAGCCGATCCCCTTCATTTTTTTTATCGATGAAGATAGCTGGGCAGTTACTTTTGAAAAAGAAGAGTCTACCCCCAATTCTTGAAGGCTTATTCGTCCATCACGTAAAAGGTTCAGATCTTCGGCATTGACTTGTGTTATTAAAACTTTTGCGAGTGCATCGGCAGCGCACTGTTTTTCTTTTTCGGAAAGAGATATGAGCATGAGAGGCTGATAATTATTATGCAATAGGATTGCATCAATAAACTGATCACGCTCTCGCTCAAAGTCTTCGTTTCTTTCATGGTGATATACTCGACTTGCTTGAACAACAAGATCTAACGAAGCAAAATTGCTTGGAGTTTCAATATAGTCAGTATTGAAATCGCTATTACTATCTAGAAGGAGTGCTGGCAGGTTTTCATTATGATCATCAATATTGCTTTCAGTTTGGACATGCTTTATTTTTTCAATAAGATTATGAGTAGCGTGCAAGGTATTCAAAGTTACATCTAACTCTTTTGAAACCTTTTCCATTAAAGCATCAGTTTTTTTTATCTCTATAGTTAATTCAGAAGGCAGTGTCTTATTCTGATTTAACAAATCAATACGTTGACACTTTAGTTTATAGACATCTTTTTCAACTTTTCGGAAAGCAGCTCCCTTTTTTTCTGATTTCAATATCAATGAGTTAGCATGAACCCATAACTGGTTCAACCATGGCAAACCGGTGATAAAATGTCTGCAGACCACGCAGTTCTTGTCATCGACACTTGTATAGCTACTCTTCTTGCCCTTTTTATTAATGATTTCTCCTCCGTCGTGGCATCGGGTTCCTGCGTATGGGCACACTCCAAAGTTTGTTGAGTCCCATAGTCCCGAAATACAAGTCCCAGTCGTAGATTTAATAGCATTGATTGCATCGTCTGAATTGTATACTGAATACTTTGCAACCTGGTCCCAAGATGCTTCTTTTAACCAGCTTACGTAACTTTCATGTGTGGAGTCTTCAACTTTCTTGCTTGCTTCATTAAGGATTTCGGTTATATGGCTCGGATGATGCTTGATATAGTACAACGTCATCAGAATACTCTTGTGCCCTGCGACTATTTTACTCAGCACCTCGAGTGGAACTCCCTTTTCGGCCAAAGCAGTCAAGCCTGCGACTCGAAGACAATGCGGCGTATAATAACAACTCTGAACATAACCACTTTGCTTATTTCTGGTTAAAACAAGCTGAACATCAACCCCCTCCGCATGCAATCGTATTTCAAGCTCTTCAATTAAGTCATTCCAAAATTGAACTAGTGCCTGTTTAGTGGGAGGCATTAGTCTGCTACCTCCTCTGGTTTTTTTTCCTGCTCTAAATAGGTAAAATCGATCAGGTATAGATTTTAATACTGAACTCGACTGTTTTCCATCGAAAATAGAGTCAGGGATGTCACGATACCGAACAGGATCAGTTTGAGGGTTGTATTTTTCTTGCCAAGCTCTAAGGCTGTGAAATAGTTGGATCACATTTGTATTTTTCCAGGGTATTTCATATCCTGAGTGCTCACCGAAACCTTCTTGCCGATCCGAAGTTTTGTTACTGTTAATATAAAGGCTTAACGATGGAGTTAAGGACCCAGGGATTTTTTTCTTACGTAATACACCTCGGTTCGCAACTTTCACAGCAGGATTGTTTTTCCAGTAATTTGCACAGAAATGATTATTCTTTTTCCATTTATCTGTTTTTGGAACATAGGTGTGCTCATCTCCCTCGCCAGAATCTAGCCTTAGCACTTGAATTTTTCTTAAGGGTATTTCTAGCATTGTTAGATACAAGTAGGTAATAACAGGAATCCACACTTTATTTCCAGCCTTATCTAAAATACCAGGGTCATACTCAGAGGACTTAAGTCTTGGCCAAGCAAAATCATCTTCGGATAGGATCTCTTTCAGTCTTTGGACAATCCAAAGGGGCGGAGCTGCTTTAACTGATTCAGTTGGCGCGGAATATGAGGATCTTCCTAAATATTTTATTTTAAGCTCAGTTATTTTATGCAGCGGTATAATAGAATAAGAAGTTGTAAGATCCCCCCTATTTTTACCAGAAAGATGTTCGGCTATGTACCAGTTAGCAAAGTCATTATTGTATGCAAGGCTAGAGATCACTGTTCGAGCCGTGATTTTGTTTTTCTTAGCAGAATTTTCCAGCCAAACTCTAAAATTTTCATTGCGATATGACGAAAAGTACTGCATTGGGTGACCGATGAAATCATCTCCGAGATATTGATCAACTAAATAATCTTTAAAGTTGCTAAAGGCCCGACGATATTCTTTTGTAGAGTAAAGTTGTTTGAACTCAAGGTAACTCTTCCAGTATTTTACCCACTCTGACATATAATCAAGTCCGCCATTGAACAGATCTTTTGTGTTGCCATATGCATCTGAGCGCTGAACTGTTACGACCTTTTGAAAAGAAGAAGAGTCGTTTATAATATCAGCAGAATTCGCAATCTGTCGCAATGCTTTCTGACTGTGTGAATCAATATCATCTTTCCAGCGATTTTTTTCAGTCCGCAACGGTGTAATGAAAGCCTCGAATTGTTCTAAGGCCAAGTCCCGTATTGAATCAATCCCTGTAATAATATGTAATACACGCAAAGCAAAAGCTAAATTAACGTCAGCAGACCGCCTTCCTCCTTTAGTTTTTATGTTGTCCAATTCATTTGTATGATTAAAAATATTAAATGTCTCATTAAAAATTTCACTAGGGCAGCCTCTTGAAAATTCTGTCACTGGAATCTTTTTCCCGCAAGAATTTTGGTAAAAAAAATAGCTATTTATATCAATCGCATTCTTGTCAATAAGATTCTCCAAGAAAGGGATTGCGGAAAAATAATTTTTTAAATCAAGTGTGCAGTGGTTTTTTTTGCGTGTTCTTACAAAAAGTTTGAGAATGTTCTTACTGCCTTCAGTATGAGAAGTGACAGAATGATCAAATCCAAAAAGACCAGAAATTTTAAAATCATCGCCCATATCATCCACCTATATATTAATGTTTTCTGGTAGCGTAGCGGTTATCGTGAATTCGCTTAGCATCGCTCTAATTTTTTCTGAAGACAATGTTTTGTAGGCTTGTTGTGAATTGATTGTTCTATGATGAAGACATTTTTGAATTACTTTGTCAGTAACACCAGACATCATCATTGCTTTTGCATAATGATGTCTTAAGCAGTGAAGATTCATGTTAGAGCTTCTGCCGCGAGGTATTTTAATATTTAATTTTTTTTGAGTTCGATCTAGAGCTTTGTCATATGCTTTTTCAAGCGCAGCCAAAGAAAGTGGAGCACCTTCGAAGCTTTCACCGGTCGTTCTATTTATTCCAGCGGCTACGAATAAAAAAGGATGATCGGTGCCATGGTTTTTTTTGTATCTTTCTAGTAAAGGTGCGCGATAATAATTCAAATATATAGAATAAAGCTTTGCAAATATGGCTTGTGATGACTCATGGAGCCAAAATGCTTCAGCACTAAACTCTTTGCGATCTACATCGAGCTGCTTCCAGCCTACTTTGTAGTTTTTATTATTGTAATTGTCATTACGAGGTCTTAGTTTTCTTTGAAGCAGATAAGTACGCCTATCGTATTGTTCTCCTGCTATTTTTGTTGGTGCAAAGGAAGGGTGCCGAAGAGTAACTCTGCAATGCGAATCGAATGGAATAATCACGTCACTAACCCAAAGATGCAGAGGCTCCCCTTTTCTCAGGCCTGTGTGCACTAACAAAAGAAAAATCATTTTTGCTGTGATATCTTCACGTTCGAAAATGTTTGATGCATACTCATTCTTGATGAAACCATGCTCAAGGATTGGAGATATTAGTTCGGTGGGAAAGCACTTATAATCATTTCCAGCTATTAGTGAGGAGGAAGGATCATCGCCGAATTGATATCCAAATCTTGTTTTTTTACTTAGTAATCTTCGTGCTATGTTTCTTGGGTCTTTCAGATGCTCTAGCATCGAAAATTTGGCGATACTATATCCTGCATGAAGTTCTCTGAGAGTGATCTTCTCACCTTCGCGGCATTTAGAAATGTAATCCAGTAATCCTGAGTGCTGATCTTTTTCAAATTCAAGCCAAATTATAAAATTTTCAAGCGCTGCACTGATTCGTTTTGCTACACGCAGTCCGGACGGTGCCCAGTACAGGCCTGTTGTGTCTAAATGTGACTCAGGATCGATGGTCCCAAAACAAAAATCTTGAACGAACTCTCTAAGAAGAATTTTACTCGAATGAACTTTTCTATTTCTGGCTTTATCATAGTCATAGAACAACCCGACTGCTCTCGCTACGTTTCTCTTCCAGGCATCAGAGTTGGCAGAATATCTGACAAAATAATCAACAAGAGCCCACATTACGTGGTAACCGGCGCTTGTTCCCAAGTAAAGAACAGGTATCACAGTAGAATGTTTGCCTGCTGTTCTTTGCCTAACAACAACATGATTCCTTGCAATTGGAGCTATTTTCATTCTTGTACTCCTAGTATGTACATTCGTGTCTTAAGATTAATTTTTTACTCACTAGTGGCATGTTTATGGGACATATGCACTGATGGCGTAAATTTCAGCATAAATTATTTCAATATTTTTTAATCGTAAAGTTATTTCTTGTGAATCGAATATGTTTTGAAACTAAATGTTACTATTATCATGTGCAGGAATGTTTGCATTTGCATGCTGCTTTTATTTTTAACTAAGAATTCAGATAACTTAAGAGATAGATCATAGGCATTAATAAAATCAAATTTTATTTTAAAATAACGATCAACATAATAGATTAATTCTACTGGATCTGGAGGAAACAATCTGCTTGAAAATATAGCTTATATGTAAAAGCAGGTGGATTTCACAAGTGCTGTTGCAGGCGACCATTTCTTAACTGTTGGGTTGCATTTCTGGTATTTAAATTGGCGTTTCTTTAATGTGAAGTCAACCCTTCATTTCAGCTGGTTTTTTCTAGAGATGTGTGGATCAGATGCTGGTTTTTTAGCCTTCAATTTTCGAGCCAACGAAATACAGGGCGAACGACTAAAAAAAGCCTGTGATATGTTAAGGTTATGATATTTAATTAATAATTCTCTTTGTATTACGCCGACATAGTCTGTCTAATATTTTATTTTATTTTAACGCTTGCTGATTTTCATGTAATGCATTAATAGTTTGTTTGGCGCTGTTGTTTGTGCGAACATGACTTCTGAAGAGATTGTTTTGCTATGAGTTTTTTGACTATTTCAATCAAAGAGATTGTGATTTTATTCAGGGAAGGCGCGATTTCCGAATGTGAAATTATATGTGGCAATAGGAAAAGGTGGGAAAGCAACAGCAAATATTTCCAGGTTTTTTTTCAAAGCAACAGTTATAAATCATAGGTGCGTGCTTGCTTCGTTTTGTGAAAATAAACAAATTAAAACATTCAAATTATTTAATTCAGGAGTAAATGTAGTTAGCTCTTTTGAGAATTGGCTTCACGAAAGTGACTGTCCATTGTTTAATCTCTTCGGGTTTAATTCTCCGCCGCTTGCGGCGTGATTTTGGTATAATATTTTGCCATGATCGAGTTTATTCATAAGAGCCATAATGTAACTATTTTCCTATATTATCTTGTTTTTACAGCTAAATACCAAAGGGTTGTGTTCAATGGTCGAATTTAAAAAGAATTAAGAAACGTATGCCTTGATATTGAGTTGAAATATGAAGTTACATTCCTTGAGATAAGAACAGACGGAAATTATGTGCATTTTTTAGAGCAATCGGTGCCATGTACAGCGTGACGAAACTGGTAAGGCTTATGAAAAGTATAACGGTACGAGAAATATTCAAGCGATGCCCAGAAGTGAAAAACTAATTGTGGAGTGGAGAGTTTTGGTCGGATGGATATTTCGCTAGTGCGGTGACGAGCAGATGATTGGCAAATATGTAAAAAAACCAAAGAAAAAAGTACGAAAATTTACATCAAGAAAATCAGTTGGCGATTTTCTAGCAGGTTTGCACTAAAAATACCCCGCTCCGTAAGAGGCGAGCCACAGGCGAGAGGGCTTGCCCTGTTTTATTTATTCTCCAATGATAAGGTTAAAACCACCGGCTTTAGCCGGTCAGCTTTAGCTATGATAATTTAGCGTTTCGTTTGAAGGGCTGAGTGGGCAGTGTTTTGGAATATCGCTACGGAAGTCATACTGCGTTTAAAATTCAATATCACTTTGTATTTGTAACGAAATATCGTTATTAGGTACTCAAAGGTGATGTAGGTTTAAGAGCTAGAGAGTTGATAAGAGAAACTTGCCAAGCTTTTGAAATAGAAATTTTGAAGGGTGTGATTAGTAAAGATCACGTCCATCTTTTTGTGTCTGCGCCACCCAATATAGCTGCAAGCGAAATCATGCGTCGAATCAAAGGAAGAAGCTCAACAAAGCTTTTTGAGAGTTTTCCTGATTTGAAGAAAAGATACTGGGGTCGGCATTTTTGGGGGAGGGGTTATTTTTGTGTGACTTCAGGTGATGTGACGGAAGAAATGATAAAGGAATATTTAGAGCATCATTTCGAGCCAAAAGTAGCAGATAATTTCCGAACGGAATGTTAGTCGCCAGCAACGGGTCTTGGACCCGTATCCGGACTTTCAGTCCGTAAGACGAACCCACCGGCTTTAGCCGGTGGTTGTTGAGTTATTGGGTAACAGATTAAACAATCAGCTAATTTCGTTTTTGTTAACTTCTGTGACAGATACTGTACCTATTAAATCTCGGCTATTATTGAATAAAATTGAGGTTTTCACCGTTACTGAAAGCCGTTGAAACAGGCATGCCTGATATTGTTGAATCTGTGCTTGATATGAGAGCGGAGGTTGACTTGCGCGGGGACACCGATGAGCAAACTGCACTGAACTTCTGCTTAAAGAATATTGGTATGCTTAAAAAAACAACGAAACAATGCCTTGAAGCATTCCAGCAAATACGTCCAGATGACCCGGTTTTGATTGAAACAGTACGTCGAAATTCCTTCAGTATGTTCGGTTCTACTGATAGTGAAATCAAAAAACATCTTCAGCAGCTTGCATCAGACCCTACAAGTCAAGAATGGATGGACAGGTTAAGAAAAAATGATATTGAGAATCAGAAGCAGCGTTACGACTACAAAAAACTCCTGCAGATTTCCAAGCTATTGCTGGAGAGAGGTGCAAACCCTAATGCAGTTCATACCAGCCCGGTTAATGGTCATACTCCTCTAATGTTGGCTGTAGAAGTCAATGAAGCTGAATTAGTTCAAATAATGCTCACCAAAGGTGGGGATCCATATCATTTCTGCACTAATCCATTGTTCGGAGATCAGTTTAAGGTTGATTGCTGGACCATTGCTAGCATTTACAAATCCCATGATGCTCTGAAGGTTTTGGGTGAAAAAAGATAGGGACAAGCCTGCATAAGTGGGCTTATCAGAGCGAATGCAACCCTTGGATAGAAATGCTTATATGCATACAGCAGCTCGTAACCCGATTCAATAGAAGTACTCCAATAAGCCCCGAGTAATGGTCGGCTTGGTACAGTCATTGGAGAGCAGCTTTGCAGGGTGTAATGGCAAAGGATAAGGATCCTTAAAGCAAATCAATTGAGGAAAAAGCTAGCTGCAAATCTAATTTCGTCGACCAGCTCTACTTTTAAACTCCGTTTATGCTCAAGCTAATTAGCAAACTGTCAGATTCGGACGTGTCGATTTTATGTCGATTCAATCGACATATTGCTAGGCTAGCTGCGCCCCAAGCTAAATAATTTACAATTGTTAGCGAACAATCCTGCAAGACAAGGTTTCATCAAAGCATTTATTGAGCATCATATTTGCAAAATAGCTTAAGCACTTCAGGTATGAAAAGTTATCATAAGGTCGCAGAGCTTCCGCTTTAACATGCTGCTAGTCCAGCTAGCCCCGTTAAAAGCTACACGCTGCTAATGCTGGTTACACAGTGGTAAATTAGCGAAGCCCCTTAGCATGAACAACTAAGGGGGAGGGCTTTTAGAGTTTTAATCAACACCAAGCGTTTTAAACACGGCGTCTACGGGGTCAGCGTAAAAACTGCTCTGAAACTTGGTAAACAACTCTGGAGGAATGGTCGCTATATCAGCAGCATTACTGACTGGGAACGCGACTCGCTTGGCTCCGGCATCAAAAGCCACCTGCAGGTTTTCTGCAAGACCAGTTACTGGGTTTACATTGCCACCTAAGCTAAGATTTCCGAGTACAACCATCTGGTTTTGAACCGGTTTTTTGAGCAAGCCAGAGGCGAATGTAACAAGGCTAGCCAATCCTAGCTCTTTACAGGCACCAGTATTTTGCAGTTCAACAAAGTGAAGGTGGAAATCGTAGTTGAGTACTTTTGCAGAAGCACTGATTCGTCCGATGTTCGCCTTAAAATAGTCAAAGGCTATCTTCACCGTTTCTTTTGCAGAAGTATCACTACCAAGGCCAGACAAAGCCAACTTGCCACTACCGGGTGAGACTTGAAGTTCAAGACGGTACAAACCATTTAGACCACTAGTTCCTCGGCCAATGGTGTAGACGAAACCAGGCTTTGATTGCCCTTCCGGAATAAGTGCTCCGCCACCTTGCTCCAGCACCGAAACAAAGGTTTCATCCATCGATTCATTATCGATGTAGCTGAAATGCACATCATAAAATTCCATACCACCAAGCTTCTTCAGTTGCTCCTTCACACGACGTCGACATTCCAGTGCGTAGATCAGGCAGGCTTTAACAGCATCTTTATCAAAGTTGCCATTGGGATATAGCAGCTTCAACAATCCTGATGTAGTTCGTCTAACGGCAATGGTATCTCGCTGATTCAGGTTATTGCCCAGCTTGAAGTAACGGTCTATTGCATCTGCAAAGTTGCGTTTGCGCATTTCACGCATGTACTCAGCAAGGTAGTCAGTGATTAATCCATAGCGGTTAGTAAAAAACTCCGGTCGCATCTTAGGAATTTCCCAACCGGGAATATAAGCATGAAAGCGATCAAAGAAAGCCGTATCAATCATAGCTTCAGGGAAAGGGGCCAGTAGGTGGCTGGTTTTAACAAGTTGTTCAACCGATTGGTTGATATTGCCAATAAACACCATGGAAGCTTTTGCTTCAATAGAATCTTTGCCGCGAGCAAACGATCCAGACGCCATATAATCTTTCATGATCTGTACGCCGTCACGGTCTTTAAAGCGAATACCTGCCACTTCATCGAAAGCAACAATATCCCACATTCCCACTAAGCCAACTTGGCGGGAACTCATGTTGTAAAAAAGGTTGGCAACGGTCGTCTGTCCACCGGAAACCAGCAAGCTGTTGGGCGAGCACTCTTTGTAAACATGACTCTTGCCTGTGCCTCTTGGGCCAAGCTCACAGATGTTATAGTTGTTTTCTACAAACGGAATCATACGAGCGAGCAAATGCCATTTTACTCGGCCATCCAGGTTGTCCGGTTCCATACCAATGGATCGGAGCAAAACATCCATCCACTGTTCCTGGCTGAATTGCTCTCGAGCGCTAAACAGTTCATTCAAATCCATAGATGGCATCTGAATTGGCTTCAGTGTCAGAACCGAAAATGGTGAAATCTTCTGCCCTTCTTCAAAATAATATTGAACCGTGACAATGCACCAAATCCCACCAGTTAGAAGCTTTTCATTCTCTTTAACTAGCTTTGCAGGAACCACCGCATCCTTAATACCAAGGTTAGATAGCGTTGCTTCATAAACATCTTTTCTCTGGTTAAGCCGCACACTGACTTTATCAATCACTTTATAAGCGCCACGCTCACGAATCAGTGATTTAATCTTTTCAGCCTCATCGGGGCGAACATAGTTCTCGGCCAGAATACGTTTCACATTCTCCATGCCATCCCGAATCAATTCGTCATCATTGGATGAACAATACATACCAAGTAGGTACTCAAGCACATAAACAGGGACATTTGCCCCTTCTTTTAATTGCTTGGTCAAATCCTTGCGAACAATGCGGCCACTGAACTGCTCAATCAGCAAGTCATCGACGTTAGCATCCATGTTGGCACCTTGGGCGGCTGGGTTTGAATCACTCATCATTAGTCAAAATCCATACTGAATGCCAGGTTGATCGCTACATCAACCCTAGCTTCTTCAATGCCGGTCTCAGCATTCTGAATCACCAACGCATACCGTCTCTGGGTATCGTAGGTACGGTTATCAAGCGTCAGCCAAAGGTCTTGAACTTTATCGTCAAGGCTTGACGATGTGCTAGTAAGCTGAATCATTTCGATATTACTGATGGCCTCAGGGTCGGACGTCGTGTCGTAAAGGCCGACCTTTATGGTCAACGGTTTGACACGTTCACTGACCGTCTCTGTTTGAACTAGCTGGAACCGGTAGCGTAGCGTGCTAATTCGGAAGTTCTGACCCATCACAGTCACCCCCGTGGTTCGGCTTACGGCGACTTTAGCTTTTTTACCTGTGAGCTGGCGTACATTGATTAAAGGTACAATCACTTCCTGAGGCATGGCACCGCCATGAACAAAGCGAGCACCACCAATAAAATGGAAGCGCCCAATCCCTTTCGGCAACCAGAAATTTAACTCGGTATCCGCTCCAGAGGTATCGGCAAGCTTGCCAAGATAAGCGGTATCGTTTTGATCTAACTTATGGCCAATCACGTAACGCTTTTTCTTCTCAATCAGATCAGCTGCATCGGTACGACCATGATTATTGATATCAGCCGGAGCGCTTTCCTGATAGAGGAAGCCATGATCTGCAGTCACAAATACCTGAGAGCCGTTCAAGCTGTTAATAATTTTGTTACAGATTGCAGATAAGTCCCTGATGGAACTACGCACCGCATCAAAGGTTCCACTTTCTGTGCTGGCACTGTCGCCAATGGCATCCACCTGATTGTGGTAGATATAGATAACCTGATAAGGACGAACAAACTCTCGGCCTTCATCCTTGCGCATCGCCATAAACTGCTCTGCCTTGATGGCTGTACCGCGAACAGCTTCCAATAGTTGTTTTCTGTCTTCAAGAGAAGCAGATGGCTTCCCGTTTACCATTACCCGGTTATCTTTATAGGTAATGGATTTGTGAGGGAGTAATGCCGCCATACCCAGCTTGGTGTAAGAGGGAAGAACCCCCAGCAGTGACTCAAGGTCAGCGCTGACTCGGTTGCTGCCCTTCAACTCTCGCGTCAATTCTTCAGCGGCTTCGTAACGGAAAGCATCGCTGATAACAACAAATACACGACGATCACCAGGCTTGCTGAGAATCGGACTCACTTTTCTTTCAAAGAAATTTTGTTGGTTCAAAGAGCTTTCAATTCGCCAATTACTCAGGAAGTCATCTTCCAGAAGCTTGCCCCAACTTAAAGCGAGAGGTGTCAGGTAACGCTGGCTGTATCGGGCTTCTACTTCAATAAGGAGAGGCTTAAGCAAATCCCAACCCTGTTCGCTGATATAGCCACAGGACTCGCAAAACAAGCGATAGTACTGATCAATCTTGAAAAATTGCTGCTGATAAAGGGCAGTACCTTCAGTAGGATCAGAAAAGCTGGGCAGATCATTGACGGTCAATGCCATAAAGCGGGCTGCGACTTCCAGAGCCTTGTAAACCTGTTGAAAAGCACTACGGCACACATAATCATTGTCTGACAGCAATTTGGATGCCCAGTAACTGCTCTGGCGCTCTTTCACCCGGTTGCAATAAACCATTTCATTCAAGCTATCTGCTTCTGCCAACAGCTGATCCCGCAAGCGGCTGGCAATGAGCTGTTCAATCAGCATAAAGCCGCTGCAAGAGAACAGCTTATCTGTCTGAAAACTGGCCAATTGTTCTTGTAATTTTAGGATGTCTGCAGCTTCTGCACTGAGCTGGTCATAGGTTTGTGAATAGCTGGCACTGTCACGCCAGCGACCGAGGCAAACAACAACATTGCTTTCAGATGTTTCTGGAAGACGAATAGCTTGCATGCTAGTTGGCACAGCTCCGACGCTATAATTCAGGTCGGTCACCAGCATAGACAGTAATAGGTTCTTTAACGAAGGCTGCTCGGACTTATAGCCGAAAAGAGTTTCAACCTGTTGCCAGAAACTTTGCTCTAGCCCGAACTTAGCAAACTCGGTAATAGATACGCTGTCACTATCCAGAGAACCTTCAACGGCAAGCTCTTGATAGAGAGAGATCAGTAATGAAGGAAGATCATTGGTTTCGCATTTTGCCAGAACCGCCATCATTTTTCGGTCCAACATGACCACTTCATCGCTAGCGATAACTCGTTTTTTCAGAGCGTTCAGTCGAGCCTTACTGGCAAAAAACTTCTTTCGCAAGCTGATGTGATCGCGCAATGTCATGCTTTCCAACCCCAACTGTTGCAACAGCTGTGTACTGCGATCAGCAGCAAAAGGAGCAGCATAGAGACGTATATTTAACAGCCAGTCATCTTCCAGAGCCGGTTGATGATAAGGCTCATAAATCAGATATCGCTGGTCAGCTGAGCCAAGCTCCAGATCCACTTTTACTTTCAGCTTAGGTTCAGTGTTCAGGTTGATCAGTTGAACAGCATCAGGCACCAGGTCACCGATAGACTCCAAATACTCTGCATCTGGATCTTGCCAAAATACAACACGATGGTCTTGAAACAGTCGGGTGAGGTTTTCCTGAATTTCAGGGGATTGCATAAATCGCTCTCATAACTGCCAGCTCTGAGAATTGAACTGGCATTACTAATTGTATTGCTGGCAGATTATAAAGTACCTAATACTTTATCCAGTTTATCTTTGAAACAACCAAGACTGGGCATATCGACAATCAGGCTGATGTCGATCTCACCACTTTTTACTTTTTCAGCTAACAATTCCCTGCTGGCGGGTTCTCCTAAAGCAGTATCAAGCTGATCTTTCAAAGGATTCTGTCCATTATCATTGCCGGACTCATTTTCGAGACTCTCGCAATGCTGATAGTTATTTCCAACGGCACAGAGCAGCCAGGCTTCAGATTTTGGTTTGGGAATCATAGGTACGCCGCTATCAAAGCCCTCTCTGGAAAAACCATCGAGCATTGAGTCCCATTTGGCTTTCCACTCGCCACGCCCTGACGATTGCGTACCGTCACTGTCCCTAAACAAAACAGCAACTACGCTGTCTTGTTTGTTGGTAGAAACGTCTTTGGCGATTTGAGCCATGGCTCTGGCATTGTTGTAGTAATAACGTGTTTCATGTTCGGGGTTTTTCTTACCACGTAACGCTAAAGATCTCCGTGAAGAACTTGCCTTGGCTTTAGCTATCAGCTGAGGTTTGGGAATAAAACCACAAAGTTGATTTTCTATATGTGATAGATATTGCTTGCGCTCTGTCCACTGATCGACAAACCATGCCATAGGACCTGGTAGAAATTCTTCACCTTCGCACACATCTTTAGTAGCTGTGCCTTGGCCCATATCGGTAGGGCCTTCACCACTGAACAACAGGTACATCAGTTAC
This sequence comes from Pelagibaculum spongiae, assembly GCF_003097315.1. Lineage (NCBI taxonomy): Bacteria > Pseudomonadati > Pseudomonadota > Gammaproteobacteria > Oceanospirillales > Pelagibaculum > Pelagibaculum spongiae. Next base: position 170,547 of record NZ_QDDL01000007.1, on the reverse strand, counting down.
TCCTGCTTCAGTGAGGCAATCTCATTACCAAGCTGGCCGAGATCTGTGTCGATAAAGACTTCTCCTGGCCCCATTACCGTCAGTTTTTCTTTCAGTGATGGAATGCTAAAAAACGGTATGGAGCAGGTGTAACCTTCCCTTGTTTTATAAAGATACTGCACACTGTTCATAGCCACTTCATCTTCCATAAAGTTAAGAATCATCGGGCTATGTGTTGTAACTAATACTTGTTGTTCAGCAGTCACCAAAGTGTCAATAAGGTACTCAATCAACTCAGGATTAATGCCATTTTCAACTTCATCGAATGCCATAAAACTGTGTTCAGTCATCAACTGAGCAAGAATGGCCATAACCCGAAGCATGCCATCGTTCATGTGGCGTGCTTCCGTTGGCAATTTTTGCCCAGCAAAATTCTCTGCAATATTCAGCTCTTTCCCACCAGAACGAAGTGCTTTTGTGTCAATGCTTTTAAGCTTGGGATAAGCCCCTTTAAGTTTGTCACTAAGCTTTTTCTTTTTTTCTGAGCTCATTTCATGAATAAAGGCAGATAATCTCTGTCCGCCTAACCCAAGCCCACCCTCGCTACTTTTGGTTTTTTGCCTCAGAGATTGCGGTGCCAGCAATTCCAATGATCTGAAGCCAAGTAGAAAATCTTTTAACTTTTGCAGTTCACCGGAAAGCTCTTTATCTAGCAATTGAGATAAAATCGAGCCTTGGTAATTAAAGCGAATCGGCTGGTAGGTTCCGCCCAGGACGGCATAGGTTAAACCTTTAACAATCAGTAATCGCTCGCCATCACCCATACTAATTTTTTCAAAGGTGCATTTCAGATCATTAGGATTAAAACTGGCCTGCCAAGTCAGCTGCGTTCCATCGTGCAAAGAAAAAGTAGCGGAAAATTCGATCACTTTTTTACGCGATATTTTCATGGTGCCATCTTTATATTTTTCTGGAATTCCTAATTGGCAATTAATTTCTGAGGCTTTCCAGTCTCGTTCCTCCAGCCATTTGTCCAGATTTCCTTTCACTTGTTGCGCAAGAAAATCCAGAAATTGCAGAACGGTTGATTTACCTGAGCCGTTTAAACCAATTAGGCAGTTGAAACCATGTAAAGAGAGTTTGAAGTCTACTAGCGACTTGAAATTGCTGACTTTGATTTCTCTAAGCTGCATTACAGTTTTTCTAGCCTGTATTCTCTCCATTTCAGTCAAGGTGTGACTCCTAATGCAATGAGTTCATCATGAAATTCTTTGGCGCTTGGGCAGGCTGGATGTTGTGCGGCGGATGCGATGGAAAATGCAAAGCCGCCACTGCTTTGCTTGCGAACCATACGTTCTGCAAATTTCGGCTTTCTAGATCCAGGACCGCGCTTTTCAAATCGGTTTGCCAGTTCTTTCAGGTAATCCCAAGGTAAATCTGGCGTCGCTTCCGGTGCTGGTTCTTCAAAGTTATCATCCTCCAGCCATAAGCCCATGGCGGCCGTATCTGCCAGGAACCAGGCTTCAATCGCTTTCACAGCAACAAAGACAAGATTTGTGTGTTTTGTTCCGATTCTCTGGCGAACAGCCTGAACAGAAGGCTCCCGTTCACGGTCTGTAAGAATAACAATATGATCAGGTTGAGAAATGGAGAGCTGACGAACCATCGGGCCGATATTCTGAGGAAGAAGATTACCGCCTCCAGTAGCATTGACCACAGGATGAATTACCTCAATACCTTGCTCCCTTGTCCAGCTCTGAAACCCTGCGGATTCAATAACAACCTTTTCAGTAAAGCCTTCAACAATAAACCCGACCTTTACCACGGCAAACCTCCATCGAAGAAGTTCATCAGCCAAGCTTTATCGAGATTAAGGTCGTCAAGATCAGCGCTGTTTTTCGCTGCATTTTTCAATGAGGTTTTACCGTTCACCTTGTTAACCAGCCACAGCTCATCAATCTTGCTGCTACGCACCACTGACTCACTATGAGTTGTTGTAAATACCGGCTGATCAGTTGAAGCATTATCACGCATTAAAGAGACAAGCTCGGCAATAGCCTGAGGATGAATGCCTCGCTCTGGCTCTTCAATAAACGTCATGCCAAGAGAGCCCTGACGGCTCAACACTCCGGTCATAATACATAGAGCATAAATAGTGCCATCTGAAATGAGGTTGGCGGGGAAAGGTTCGGCTGTTCCTTTCTCCTTAAATTTCAACGCTGTGCTGCCATCCAGCTTCTGCTTCTGGGTAGAGACCTGCTCCATGCCCGGCACCAGTAGTTCCAGCCACTCGGTGATCTCTTCTCTGGCATCGGTGTTTTTCAACAATTCACCCAGCATGGAAGCGACATTACGACCAAAAGTATCCAGTTCATTTGTTTGTGTGCTGGAGGAATCCGGTTCCTTCGCTAACTGTGGGTCAAAACGGAAGATGCGGATATTGGTTATAAAGTGATAAAGAGGCAGGTCACTCTTCATCATGAGAGCAGAAACATCCGATGGATAGGGCATGTTCTGCCACGGCTCATGCTCGATCTGCGAGTTGTGCTCGTAAGTGTCCAGCATCTTCACTTTCAATAAACCGTCTTCACGATCAAGCACCAAATGACCATCGACTGATAGGGTTTCCTTCAGTTTTGGCTCTTTGGTGTCCATATCGTCTACGCGCACAAAATAATGGTAAGTCTTGCTCTTGAGAGTGATCATGAGTTCGAGAGATGCGGCTGTCCGGGCTTTTTTAGGTAGCTTAAAACAATGAATCTGCTTGAAACCACCGGCCTTACTGATAGCCTGTTTTGCACCTGACTTCACGATCTGCCCAAAAAACGCCAACCCATCCGCCAGATTACTTTTACCGGCACCATTCGGCCCCGCAAACACAGCAAAAGGCGAAACATCCTCCAGCAAAATATCCGCTGCGCTTTTATACCCCCGTAAATGTATCTTCTCTATTCTCATGCCTTCTTCCCGGTCACGTCATTAACATTGGCCAGCAGGGTGCCGAACTTGTCGTAGTTCACCTTGACCCCGTCATCCAGATCCAGCGGGATGCGCTGGTCGGTGTAGTGGCGTAGCTGTTCGTCGTATTTACGCAGTTCCAGTTGTTGGTTCTGGCGCAGGGTACATTCCTTTTCCATCTTCTTGCGGGCGGCGGTAGAACTGGCGGCTTCGATGTTGTCTCGCAGCAGCTTGATTCGGCTCTCGTACTTGCCCAGCAAGGGCTGCACATAATCTACACGCATTCTTGACAGTGTACCCTCATTGTACCGGTGCAGGTAAACCAGGCATTCAAAGGCCTTGTGTTTGCCGGAGCTGAACAGCCAGTAGATGGGGCGCTTCTTGTAGGTTTTCAGATGGTCTTTAAAGAAGTCTTTGCTCAGATAGCGGCGCAGGGCATCTACCGGAGCTTCGCCGGATTTTATGCCTAAGCCTTCTGCTAAAAACCTTAGGTTCTCGTCTCGTTTCTCACGTGGCCAAGCGGTTTCAATAAACTTTAACAGCCGGTTGCAGACGTCGTCGGCAAACCAGTCGGTGTCGGTTATTGGGATAATGCCGTCTTCGTCGGGGGTGAATACGTTTTCAGTTTTCAGTGGGCAGTTTTCAGTTAAAAGCTTTTGCTCTTCACTGCCTACTGATAACTGACTACTGCTAACTTTTCCGTCATAGACTTCCTGAAAATCCTGACCTCCCGAATGGGCATAAATCAGGCCGGGTGCGCTGAGTGAATAGCGCCCCATCATGCAGCCGATGGCGTAGCTGACCAGTTCGCGCATGGTGTCGGTGCGAAACAGGGTCTCGTACTCGGCGTCTGTTTTGCCTTTGGCATAACGGTAAGGCGGGTTGACCGTTAAGGTGATTTGTTCGATGGGTACGTCTGGTGTCAGTTCATCCTGCAGGCCATAGGCATCGATAAACAGACGGTTGTTTTCCTCTTCCAACTGCTGCATCTGGGTGATGGTTTGCTGGTTTTGGGTTTGCCAGTATGTGTAGCTTTGTTGGATGGTGGGGTGTTGGTCGTTGGTTGCGATGAGTGGGTTGGTTTGGAAATTTGTAGAACTTTCCTCTGAGTTCCAGTCTACTTCGCTAACCCTAACAGCTTCTTTAGTCGAGTCTCGAATCACTTCTGCACACGAGGTCGTCAAAAGAGGAAGTGACGAAATATGACCGCTTTGGAAGTCAATTGTTGGTGAAAGAATTTTTAAAACAGTCACACACACCTTGCTATTCAAAAAACCAACAATATAGTTTTCGTCGCCAACAAAAGCACAAGGACTTGTTGATTCAAAAATATGACCAGTCTCAAACCGTCTAAACGATGGTATGTGCGTAGTAATTCTCGACCACGCTATACCTGACTTAAAATAGTTTTTTTCATTACGAATATTTGAACCTTTGTGCTCTCTAATCCTCTCACCGTTATTGTCCCACACAATCTTATAATTGTTATTTCCGTACCACTTCCTAAAGTCACCTCCTTTTAAACAAGCAACCCATTTATTAGAAATAGAATTTACTTCCCACCATAAACGAAGGAACAAATCATTATCACCAGTATCCAATCCTTTCCCGATACTCCCCAGTTCAGATAATGGCGTACCGCTCGCAAATGAATTTCGCATGTTTTGGCTCACCCAGTAAGCAATAGGGCTGCCGGGTATCGTTCTCAAAACACTTTGATCTAAAGTGTACTCAATACTTTCATCTCTATTGATGAACACCTGATGTTTGTTCGCAGATTGTGGAGCGGAATTAAGATTAACATATGTGCTTTTTGCTTCTGAGATAGTGTTATTTCTAATCGAAAAAGCAGCACACTGTACAATTTTTGAATTCAACTCAGGAAAACTGTTATAACCAATCTGAATCAGTGATGAAAACAGCTTGTTCTTTATAATTGATTCTCGCATTACCTGGTAGCTAGACAAAAACATCCAGTTTTGAATAGTCACCATAGCGTTATGCCCTTCAGGCTTCGCTAAGGTAAAACCACGTTCAATAAAGCAAGCAAACAGATCGGCTTTAGCATCTTTATAAAAGTCTTTAGCAAACTTCTTCAAAGTCGAGTTCATGCCTTTACCGCCCATATACGGCGGATTAGCCACCACTGCATCATACTGAGCGGCCAACAGCTGAGCCGGTTTCAGAAAACCTTCCATCACTTCCCGAGCATGGCTTTGAGCAAGAGCATTACCACTTTCCAACACTTGCTCCAGCAGGGTTTCCAGCTGTGGCAGTTTGGCTTTCAGTTCTTCCGGCACAGTGAGCAGGGAACCAAAGGTGGTGCCATTTTCAAACAGCTGAATCAGTGCTTGAATATCACTCACAGCTAAACCGCTGGAGTGCGTTACACCCTCATCGACACCACCAAACAACTGCCCACTGCCAACTGCCAACTGCCCACTCTCAACAGCACTTTCACTATGAACAGCAGCCCGGTACAACTCTTCAGCAATGGTTTGGTCATCCAGCTCACCACTGTCGTGCAGCGCAGCAATATTCAGCTTAGGCGTGGAGCTAAGAACCCGAGGGCTATCCGCTCTGGCTTTCATCAACAGAGCAAAGCCCGCCATTTGTGCGGCGCGAGTGTCTATATCCAGCCCGAAGAGGTTTTTCTCCAGAATCAGTTTAGGGATTTTATGACGCGGATAACCCCGCTCCCGATACAGCTCTTTAAACAGGTCGTAGGCTTCCACCAGAATGTGGCCGGAACCACAGGCGGGGTCTATCAGTGTGAGCTCTTCTGGGTTGAGTTCATCCGGCGTAATGGCTGCCAGTTGCTGCTGAACACTTTCCGTTTGCTCGGCGGGTTCAATGTAGTATTCCAGCTTCTCTTTCAGATCAGAATCCGGATAGGTGGCCAGCCACTGGGCACCGATGCTGTTTTGCACCAGATATTTCACAATCCAGTTAGGGGTAAACAGCTGGGTGGCAGCGGGAATATCGGCGGTGCTCACCACCTTGCCCATCACTTCATCTTTGCGCTCGCTGATGTAGAACTGGTAGAGCCAACCGATGATTTCGATCTCCTGCCAGTTGCTTTCATCAATACGGTTCACCAGCTGGCGAATCACCGAGTCGGAGTGCAGCAGGTTATCGGGCAGCAGCAGTTCGGTTTCGTCGTCTAACCGTTCAAACAGAAACGGCATGGCGGTGTTTAAGGCGTTGCACTGGGCGATGAGCAGCATGCGGTAGAGTTCGGCGTCTTTATTGCCGTCCAGTTGCAGGTCAATCACCTGTTCTTTGTTCAGGCCAGGTAGCTCGACATGGCTGGCCTGTTGCAGAATTTCTGGCGTGCTCTGGCCTTGTGGGTGTGAAAGTACCCGATAACCGTGATCCAGATAACCGTGAATCTCCATATACCGAATCGCCACAAAGCGGTTAAACCAGGTGTAGGCCATGGCCTGTATCACCTGATCAAAACCTTTGAGGTTGATCCGCTCCACCAGTTTTTTACGCAGGGGTGCCAGCGCCACTGGATGAGGGCGGCCATCAATCATTAGTACATCGCCTTCTACTTTTGCTTCGGCGATGTTCTTTTCGGTAATACCCAACGTGCGGGCACGGTTGGTGATGGCGGTGATGAAATCCCGTCGTGCGGCTGGTGCGTAGGCTTTTAGTTGGGTGCGGTTCATAGCTCTAATACATTCCTGACTTTACAGATTAAAGGGCAAGCTTCTGTGCAATGCGGTCTCGCAATTGCTGCTTGCGCCAACTGTAAAAGCCTTCAAATTCAATGATGGTATCCGGTAGCTCTTGCAGCAGCTGGGTATGTTGATAACTGATGCGGGCGTGTTCATCCGGCATGAAGTAAGCCAGCCACTCATGGGGGAGCTTACTGCGCTTCTCATTATTTAGACTGCCCACCAGCAGTTGCAGGTTTGGCAATTGGTTTGCCATCTGCTTCCAGCTTTCGTGGTTTTCTTGCTCAATACCGGCTTTGCCCAATCTTCCGGGTGCAAAGCGACTGATTGGGAATACATGATCGACATGAAAGTGCTGACTGAAGTCGAAGCCATGAAAAATTAGCGACAACAACGCAAAGGTGCGTTTGTTGCCAAACTCTAGTTCGGTGAGTTCGTCCAGTTCTTCTTCAGAAAAACTGAGGGACTTACCTCGACGCATCATATCCCGTTCAATGCTTTCTCGCGGGAAACCATGTTCACCTTCGAGTTTGATGATTTCTCGCAGAGAGGTCAGTAATGTATCCAAACCACTGCCCCAGATGCCTGAAGCTTTCAGCATGCTGCGGATCAGCCAAAGGCGCAGGCTATTTCTGTCTTCGCTGTACTGGGCTTTGGCGAGATAGTCATCGTTCAGATTGCGATGGTAGAGATAGTAGGCCACCGGCAGAATGGCACTGTCTGCCCGCAGGTTTTGGGAGTTAAAACCAAAGGTGGCCAGCAGGCGAGTTGCCAGCAACAAAGTCTGGCGAATGGCATCCCAGTTACGCTCCAGCTTCTGCATGTTCTCTTTGTTGAAGTTCTCGACTTTGAAACCGACGCTGCCGATATCTGACAGCATCAACCCGGCTTTCAACACCAAATCTTTGGTGAAGTTAAAGCCATCGCCAATCTGCTTCATCTCATCCACAAGGCTGTGAATTTCGTCCCGGGCGTTGCGCTCCTGCCACTGGGAAACTGCGACAGAAAGCAGAAGGTCAGAGTAGGAAAGCGGTGTGCCACCGGAGTTCATACGGATAAAGATATTCAAAACCCGGGCCAGATCCTGCTCTGTTTCTTCGTAGTAGCTGATGACATCTTTAGAATGAATAGTCTTGTGCAGATCAAACAAAACCTTGCCAGCTTGTTTTTGCTGGTCGGAGTTTAAGTCCTGATCTGCCATCCACATGCTGAGTTCGTAAGTATCTTCCATTTTCAGAATGTCAGAAACCTTGTACCAGACAGTGTCATTGCGCTGATCTGCAGCTTTTTCAGGGGAAAGAAATTCGAATTGATAAACAGACCCGCTTTCTTCATCCCCTTCACCTAGTAGGTTCAGGTAAAGGCGACGCACAGGAAAGGCACCGTCACTGGACCACCATTTACCCGGCATCTTCCAGGCGTAGGAGCCACGCAGAGCGATATTTAGCGCCGTTATGCGTTGCTGGCCATCCAGTACAGCGGTTAACTCACGGTTGGGGAGCTCTTCCAGCTGCTCACAGTGATACATATCTCGTTCGTGGTATTCACGGACAAAATCGTAGAACTGATAGGTATTACGGTACTCAGGCTCAATTTTCCAGAACAAAAAAGTGCCAAAGGGGTAACCCTGCATCAGACTGTCGAATAGTTTACATATTTGCTCTGGTTTCCAGACAAACTCACGCTGAATCGCAGGTAGGATATATTCCTGTTTCGTTACTTTATCCAGCAGGGCTTTGATTGTGCCGCCGTTGTTATACATCGTGTTGCGTTCCCTGCTTAGATAATTTCAATGCGTTCGTTACGGGCCAGTGACTGTTCCATTTCTTCTCTGAGCTTGCTCATGAAGCTGTCTATATCATTCTGACTTTCCAAGTAAATTTTTCCACCTGTCAGTGAGCGGGGAGCAATTTTACAACGTTTTTTCGGTGCTGCCTTTACCTGTGGTGTGTAGGGTTGAGGTGCTGGTTCGGCAACTGTTTTCGTTTCATGCTTTTGTCCAGCAGCGTTGGCTTTTTCAGCTGCTTCTTTGGCTTTTTCTTTGGCCTTGAGCAGAGCGGCGAGCCTTAGCTCTTGCTTTTGCGCTTCTTCAATAGCGGCATAAACTGCATCAATAGCCTGCTCTTGAAGGTCTTTAGCTTGAGTTTGTGCTTGGAAGATATGCGCGATGCTGGTCATTTGTTCCAAGCGCTTGTGCAATTGTTGTAATTGATACAAACACTTGTTTTTTAAATCATCGCTGGCTTGCGCCTGATTCAGTTCGCTGCTGACGCGGGCAATGCGTTCGTCTACACGTTTTAAAGCATGGCTGCGCTTTTCTGCCACTAGTTCAACGTTGATACGACTGGCTGATTGAATCAGCTTATCTGCCGAACTGAGTAGGTCGTAAGGCGATTCTGCTTTGAGAATGCTTCGAATTTTCTTCAAAGCAGTGGCAGCCTCTGGCAGTTTTTCCAGTTCGGTGCGGTTGGGTTCCAGATCTTGAAGGGTGTTTTGTAGGCGATCCCAAATAGGCTTCTGGCTGGTGTAGAAATAATGCAATTCACTGTGCACTTCTGCCTGTTCCAGCCAATCTTCTTTGTCATCTACAAACTTGCTAATGCGCTCATAACTGTCGGTGAAGCCTTGCAGTTTGTTAACAATTACCAGTAGCTCGGCGATGCTTTCTTCACCGGGATATTTGCCGGTTGAGGTCATGGCTTTCCATTCAGCCAGTTCACGTTTCCAGGTATCTAGGTAACTGTCCAGATCTGTATGTATGGCTTCTTCACCTTCTGGAGGCATTTTGCCAAAGACATCACGAGTCAGGTTGCGTGCCTGCTGCAAAATGGCATTGTTCACGGTTTTGCGTTTGATGACTTGTATGCGACGCCACTTATTGGGTGTTTGGATAGCGTCTTTCACCTGATCTGGCGTCAAGGTGGAATTGTCCATCACGAGTGCGATTTCACCTGTCATAAGCAAGCGAGCGACCAGTAACATGATTTCCCAACTAGGCCAGCCGTATGGGTGTGTGCCAAATTTTTCTTCTACTAACCCGTGCAGTATGACCATACGACTAGCTGAAGATGAAAGGTCAATGTAGCGGCGTACTTCTTCGAGTGCTTGGCTAGTACTTTCACCACCTTCAAAGTCAAAACTATCGCTGGCAGGGGTGCTTAATACAGCAAGGGTTTCCTGCTGTGGGTTGCCACTAGGCTTGGGTAGCAGAGATAGTTTGTTGAAAGTGTTATCTACCAGATAGGCCAGTGCTTTGTTAAAGCTTATCTTTGGCGTTTCACTGGTATTGCTCCATATTTCACCGTCAATAGTGAACAGCGCTTCGTTCCATAGTTGGCGTAAGCCAGTTTCTATGCGCTGGCGGCGTTCACGGTTTTCTTCAGCGCGATCACTGTAAATGCGCTTTTGAGTCAGGCTGGCACTGTCGTCGTTTTTACGACCAATATATTTTTCGGTTTGCAGGTAGATGCGGATCTCTTGCATCAGATGCTGCTCATCTTCCAGTTTGACGACTATCAGCCCACGAGTTTCTTTGGAGCTGAGGATGCAACGACTTTCGTCAAAGTAGTCGTAATCATCAGCCAAAGAAGAAATTATTTTGATTTCCAGTCCTGCTTCAGACCGCGAACCGTAGGGAATACCATCGCAGGTACGGTTAACTACAAAATCTTTACCTGTAATCGGGTGTCGATATTTTCGGTTGTCTTCCAGCACATCACTGAACAGAATTTCACTGAGCTTACCGGTATCTTCCCCGGGGCCTAGGTCAACGTCCTTGATCTCACGGTTTACATCCTGTTCTTCGTTAGTCAGGAAGGTGTAGTTTTCACCACTGCGGTTGATCAGGGTTTCACCTTCCAGACGAATCAAGCTGATTTCGATTTCTTTCTTGATTGCCAGTCGGTCAGCATCAATTTGGTCAATGAAGAGGGTAACCAAGTTGTCGATATTACCTTTTATTTCATCTACATAACGAATCAAGAATAGGGTTTTTAATAAGTCTGCATCAAAAGATTTAAGAGAACTATTGTTGCCTGCATTATCAATAGTGGATTTAACCACCCCTTCGAGAAAGCTTTCGATGGATGGGTAAAAACGATGCAGCGGTACCATTACGCCGACTTCTTTTCCTTCCCGTGCCAGTTGTTGAGCGGCTCCCTGAAAGGCGTTCAACATGGAACGTTCACCACGAGCCAGATGTAGCCCTGTTGCACCTGCTTTTCGGATGCTTTCAAAGACTTTTTGCACCAGCTGGAATTGGTAAGGCGCAAAGGGATAGGTGCTGACAAAGTCATCTTCATCAGCAAAGGCTTTAAAGGTCATGCCGACGTTGGTGAAACTGAGCTGATTTTTCAGGATATCTGCTTTATTGCGATACTCCTGAATCAGTAAATCTTTGGCTTGCTGGGTTTTACCAAGAATTCGCTTTTGAATTACTTCATCAACATTGCCACTGGACAGTGACAGACGAGTGCTGAAGCGCCCTTGGATTTTTGAGAAATCGTTGGCTTTTGATGCGCGCACTTCACCGACTACGGCGTCAATGTCTTCTTGTGATGTCACTACTACCCAAGCCCGGCCATTACAGGCTGTGCCGAGGTTTTCGGTGATGGTTTGTAGGTTGAGCATCAGGTGCGTGTCCTGACCGATGAACTGACCTATTTCATCTACCAGAAACAGAATCTTGTGGTCGTTAGGTTTTGTTTCGAGATATTCTTTTACCCAGCCACAGAAGTTATCTACGGAGACACTGAAGTCTTCTTCAAATCGTTCCAGCCAGTTGAGTGCATCGGTAATCGTTTGACCGGTTACTTCTGTCAAAGCCGCACCTAAGGCGTCGTTGTGGAAAATGTAATTGTCACGGTTTTCCAACCAGTCCATCTCACTGTGTTTGAGGAAGGCTTTGTGGAAATCCAGCAATTTGCCTTTTTTTGCAAGGTATCTTTCAAGATGGGCAATAATCGGGTGGTCTGGGCTGTAACCCAGTTTTTCATTAAAAACTTTCAGAAATACCCGCAGAATGGCGTCGCGACCTTCGGTGTTGTCTGCTCGACTGTCGATATTAAACAGAATGACTTCTGCCTCACTGTTCACGGCGCGGGCAAGATCGGCAGCCAGCAGATTGTCAGTGATTTTGTCTTTGAAGAAATCAAGAGGTGTTCGGGTTTCCCGCTGCTTTAATTCCGGGCAAAAGCGGTTGATACTCCGGTTTTCCAGCAGGTAAGAGAGAATTTTGATGAAATGAGATTTACCGGAACCGAAGAAACCTGAAACCCAAACGCCGACTTTGCCAGCACTAGCTGGATCGTTCGGGTTATCTATGGCGTTAAGGTATGCTTCGAAAAATTTCCGCAAGTGGATGTCTAGCTCGCGGGTAATAACGTACTCATCGAGTTCTTGCCAGATGGATTCGTTGTCAGTCTGGTCTGCTTTAATTACCCCGTTGATATTACGGGCGATTGGCTTTTCAAATAGCGCTTCAATATTCACTTCTATAATCCTTTAAATTTCAATCAGCCGATTAATCAACGAGACGGAATGCACGGTAATAAGGCTTGTCCGGCAGTAGGCCAAACAGGCTCAGACCTTGCCCTGTATATTTGCCCGGATAAAATACGATGAGTGGCGTTTGCCCCATTTTAGCGTGTAAAGCATGTAGTAAGTGATGCGTGCGAATTAATGGATAAACACTGCCTACACCGGTAATCAGTACCATTCCGGCATTCGCTTCTTTGGCCCTTTCTGCAAGTACAGTTGCCACTTTTCCTGCTTCTAGTGGCGCGCTGAGTGCTTTGAATACAAACTTGTCGCCTTTGCTTGTCTGCATTTTAAGGGAAGCGTCGTAGATATTGCCCTTGCGGCTGTTAAGTGTATCGAGTGCTAGTTGCAGAAGATTGACGTGCAGAACGGTCATATCTGGCAGTTTTTTCTTAAGTTTAGGTTCCAGAAACTCAACGTATTCTCTGACAGTGCTTTCTTGTTCTGGCGGATAATCGAATGCATAAAAAGGAATTTCATTACCCAAGCGCTCACTTTTCAGAAAACTGTCGCCAGTAATTTTGGGCAGTATGTTGTTCAGGCGTTCCTGCAAGCGGTGTCGTTCGTTCATACGCGATCTCTCTCAGGTAGCAGACAACTCAAAACATAATGTTCATCACTGTTTTCTAAATAGCGCTTGAGTTGCGGTGCCAGACTCAGGTGGCGAATGGTCATGTTTCTGGTGTTATCAATCATTCCTGCCTCGGCCATGATTCGAAACGCATTCTGCTTGAGCTTGGCTTGAGTACTCTCTGATCTTACTGGCAGGTCAGGAATACGGTTATGGCATTCTTCTATAAACTGATTCCAAGATGACGGGCGAAGCTGTTCAGCAAACTGCTTTCGTTCGCGCTGGTACACGTCACGAATATAATCTCCCAGAAGAGGTGAGAATTTTACTGTGGCGGCTAGTACTGACTGGGTTGCCAGTTCCTTGCTACCTGTATGAACAAATTTCCATAGCGCTTTATCCATGGTGTTTAAACGCCTGCGAATGAGATTTCCAGCCGTTTTCGCTCCATTCAATGTTCGCAGTTGCAGAATATTGTCATCGTAAACTTGCCGTTTCCACTCTTCTGTTGTTGGCTCTTGCAACAGCAGGCCAGCGATAATACGGCTTTCTGGGATTAATAATGAAGCGTTACTGAAGTTTGTCGGGTAGGGGTTCTTCATTTCTGCTCCCGAATTTCTTCAGGGTGATGCTGGAGCAGGTCTCCTGGCATGCATTCAAAATACTTACAGAGAGCACTGATGATATCGGTATTAGTTTTATAGCCCGGTACATTAGCAATACGGTTCAAGGTAGCTCGGCTAATGCCAGTGGTTTCACAGACTTCGCTGAGCGTTATACGACGGCGATCTTTAAAAGACTTTTCATCAAGCTTCTGTTTGAGAAGGACGCGAATCATAGGAAAAATTTCTTTTGTGTAAGAACAGCCAGAGAATCAAAAATGATCATACTGCATCAAGAAAGATGCATTATGGACTTTTGTGATGCGCTTGTGAACAATTTAAAGCACTCATCATAACGAGGCTCAAGGTTAATTTATGCTGCTCTTGAATCGTTAGAAATATTTTCTACGCTTAAGTGCAACCCGGCCAATGCCCCCGAGCGCATGATTTAGTCGCACATTAAATTTTCTTGTTCAAATCCAAGCTTGATTAAAGTTACCAATCATTCCCCAGCTGAATACAAAAAAGCGCTGGGATGCTCGACACTTTATTTCAAGCGCGTTCAATTATGACTTTCCTGAGTATGAACCTGAGAAAGAGCATGTGTACTTTCTTTTCTCAGAAAAATTGAAGAGCAGCACTTCTTCAAATAAAAGCGGAGCCGTGCAGCGCCGAACATATGGTGGCTGCGACTTCAGATGGCGACAGCAATACGATGGTTCAAAACAGTGGAGTCTTGGGTTTGGCTTCATCTTGCTTTCAGACGCCTCCGAACATCAACCCAAGTGGAGTAAATAATGAAAACCAGCATAACCACACTAAGAACCTGTTTAGGATCTCTGAAGCAGTAGCCTTAAGAAAGCTAAGTGGATGAAACTTAAGCTACTGTTTAACAATCTTTCACAGTTTTTCCATAGCCTTCGGTTCTTTTCCAGCCAGGCAAATGATCGCTCCACTACCCAACGTTGTGGAATAACTTTAAAAGTGTGTAACTCTGATCTTTTTGCCACTTGAACCTTGGATGAAATAAGCAAATTAACACCTTCAGAAAATGGTTTTCCAGTATACCCACCATCAACCAAAATATTATCTATATCGGATAAATTGTCTTGGTGAGATTCAATTAAAAACAAACCGCCTTCCCTGTCTGAAACGTCTGCAGTAGACACGGCAACTGCATGTGGTAAACCGCCATGATCGACCAGAATATGCCGCTTGATCCCAGATACTTTTTTGCCAGCGTCATACCCTTTTTCTTCAGCAGTATCAGTGTTTTTTACACTTTGTGCGTCGATGATGCCAAAGCTAGTCTTCTTCTGGCGGCCTTGCTTCTTTCGCTCCTCGCCAACCTGATTTTTTTAAAGCCTGCTCAAGAGGGCTTGGGCCACCATCTTGTGCAGGTTCTTTCCAAATTTTGTAATAGGAATAAATGCACTGCCATTTTGGAAAGTCATGAGGAATACAGCGCCAAGGGCAGCCTGTTCTCAAAAGATACAAGAGCGCACAAAATACTTCATAAAGATCAATTTGCCGGGGTTTTGTTTGCTTGCGAGCACTTTCAAGTATGGGAGAAATCAAGGCAAATTTTTCACGGGTTACATCGCTGGGATAAGGCTGTCTTTCGGACATCAAAGGCTGCTACATAAGTACTTTGATTGTAATTATCTCACAGCATAGAGATTCTAAACAGGTTCTAAGGGCTGTTTTGATAACTTTGGCAATAACAATACCTGCGGCACTGCTATTGCATGAGGTAACCGTAGTATCTCAAGCCTATGCAGAAGTGGCTGACATGGATTATCGGGATTCAAGAAGAGACAGGGATTTTAAAAAAGCTGTTAAGTACATCATTGAAAACTGTACTGTCTAGTGGCGGCAATATAAACAATGGTGCGATCTATAATGCTGATATATCTTGCTGAAATTACTAAAAAACGCCTAATGACATTAATAGAAACTTTTGTTGGCAAATACTCTAATGCTGAAAGATTCTCACTGTTAGGATAGTGGGGATACAGTAAGATGCTGCTTGGAATTAATTCAGATATTACATGATCAATCGCTTATATTTTTGTGCAGTTAATCTTAAAATTATTTCTACACTCACACTACTTTAAATATTAAGTACCCAGTACAGCGTTAGGATTAATACCACCTCAAGTCATTGAAAGTTAAAGCTTGACTCGAAGCTCTATATTCAATATTATTTTCCTGCGTCATAATGATAATATTGGAAAATAGGTTGTTAGCGATTATTTTGCTTGAGCTATTGAAAATTAATTATGAAGCAAGTTGTTGCTGTTATTGCCCGACGGCAGTAAGTTAAAATAACGCTGTACTTGGTGTGCATAAAGCCCACCGCATTTGCTGTTATTGCCCGACGGCAGTAAGTTGAACGTTAAAGATCCTGATGCAGCGTCGTTTGTATCAGGATTTTTTAATTAAAAGTTCTCTCACTGCGATCTGATGCCAAGCTTTTTTCAGCATATAAAACATTAATCACTATCCAAGTGAAACTTTAGGAATGAATTTTCTTGTTTTAACGACCAGCTTACCTCGCCTCCGAAACTTACATTTTCAATATATTCATATCTCCTTCGATATATCACGTAGAAGGTTCTTTTGAAAACCATACAAATCATACTGCATGCTTTGCATAACGAACTAAAGACGGTTTTGGTTCTTGATTACCCAAATCTCTACCCGCCATATACCGACTTGATTCTCGTGTAGGCAGCACCAATAAATGCTCGCACCACAGGCTCAGGATCAGACCTCGCTCCGATCCGTTTGCTCAGCTTGTTCCAGCCATTATGCGCTTCCAGACCTGAATAAAAACCTCGACTAACCACCTTAACGAATACAATTGAGCGATATCTGTATGATGCCATGACAAATTTTTCGCAACCAAATAACGATATTCCGTTTTAGAAGATACCTTAGATAGTTTTGTAAAGAATATCGCTAAAAGCTCCATTTTTTAGGCTTTTTTTTGTTTCATTCAGTGTAAAGAATTTTTTAAATAAAAACGGGTGGTAGATACTTTAGATAAATGTAAATTTTTTGAAAAAAGTGGTTCTTAATGTTGTTTTACCAGCAATGAAGATTTTCTTATCCAATGTGTTTGGTAGCTAAAAACCGTATAATTGAGCGTACTTGCTTTGTATCACTAATTATGGTCTAAAAAAGAACGTATTTGTAAACCTTCAAATTTACTCTCATCGATTTTCAATACCCAATTCTGCCCATTCAATCTCGAGCATTTATGAGAAACAAACCAAAGTTATCGTTGATATCATCTATGCCTAAGGTTCTGGTTCGAAGTTCACTCTGTGTCGCAAAATTTTCTCTAAAACATACTGTTCTGCAACGGAAGGCTGAAAGAAACTAGCGTTGCTCGTAGCATAGAAGAAAGCCCTTCTTACCTGTTGATATGTTGAATATAAAATGTGTTGCGTAAGAAGTCAGTCCTGCCCTTTTGATTGCTCGCAACATTCCAATTTTGGCGATAGAACTGAATCTAGTATTGTATCTGAACTGTTAATTTTAAGAAGAGAGGCTCAAAATTTTGACGTGAACTATTCCGATATTTTTTACAACAAAAAGACAGTGCAAACTTTAATAGAGGATTTCTAAAAAATAATAATTTCCTAAAATTAAGCTTTAGAGTGCTCATCCCCTGAAAACATTTAGATGATTTGTTTTTTTTCATTAAAGTTTATTTCTTTTTTTAAACAGTAGGTTAGGTAGGTTGTGGTTTTTTTTGTTACTGTTTTTTTAATGTTTGATAGGATGGGCTAATGTAAAGAATAAGGTGCGTTGAGTATGAAGATGTCGATTAACATCAAAGTTCTGGGTAGTTGCCAGTTGTCATTCAAAACCTGGGGATATTTAGAAAAGGATGAGCTTGCAGTGTCCGTAACTGGAAGACTTGTCCATGAGCGATCAAGTGTTGCACTTGATTCAGAAGACTTGGCAATCAGCTTTTGCAAAGCTTTAGAGGGGCATCGAAAAAAAGATGCAGATAAAGAATTTGAAGCGGTGACAGCCACATGTAAAATTTCTGATCGAGCGCAACAGAACTAGGCAGCAAGTGATTCTCTAGCAGTGCGTAGCCTGATAAACCGATGGGAAGAAAAGGAGTCAAAAAACACCCAGCCGAAGATCATAATCAAAATTACTACTGAAGATAGCAATACATACTACCTCCAGAGAATGGGAAAGGATGGTTTATCGACTGTTGTTAATAGTCAAGATATGGCGAAAATATACTCTCATCGCTCATTTATAGACAACGTATTGGAGAAGCTGAATTCGCGAAATGGGTGTTCTGCAGAAGCGATTGATCTCTAATGCAAGCCATCATCAAAGCAGCATTAAAATGTCATTTTTCATAACGAGCTTTATGAGGCAATGCATATAACTCAGTCCCACCCAAGAAGATCCTTCACTGGTATGTTGAATTCTTCGTCTGTTAAATCTGTTAATGAGGCTGGTCCTGTTAAGAGCGAATCAAGGCGTGTGGCGACACTAGCTGTATGGCGCTCTAACTCATCGGCGATTTGTTGCATGGTAAAATCTTCGTTGATCAAATCAAAAATCAAATCCTCTTCATGAGTCTGCCATTCTTTACCAAAGTTCTTTGGTGGTTTGAACTTCGCGGTCATGAAGCGATGATAAAAATTATTTAATTTACAAAAAAAGACTTCTGATTCTGAGTCGTCACTATAGAGGTGCTTAAACCTTCCTGTGCGAGGCCAGAGGTACCATCGATCTGTATAAAGCTGTATTAGATATTTGCATTGGTTAATTTTTTTATGAGTGACACCTGGATAGTTAAGGATTTTTTCTAATGGGTCAGTTTTTTGCTTTCTAGGCATAGACCTTCTCGCCTAAATCAGAAAGAGAAATGTAAGCTTAGATCAAAATGAGCAATATATCCCGTGGTCATATATGCGTTGGTTGGTGATAGTTCTGACTTTTGAGCGGAATTGTCATGAAAGACTCCAAACTGGTTGCTTTTGGCGAAAAGGTGCGTGAAGTTCGTAAGGAGAAAAAGATCTCTCAAGAGCTTTTGGCTGAGCTTGCTGGTATCGATCGTAGTTACATGGGGTATATCGAGAGGGGTGATCAGAACATTACTCTTACAAAGCTGTATCAAATAGCTAGTGCCTTAGAGGTGTCAGCAAAAGATCTGCTCAGTGACTAGCAAAAGAAAGCATGGGGCGGTAAGAGGTACAACTGCCTGAGCTAGCTCGGCTTGTTTTTTAGTAGATAAGAAGCCAAATAGGTATGTAGTGGTTTTTCGTGATGAATGGAGTTTGCCCTTATTCTTTCATTGCAAAAAGATACCCCGTAATTTTTATTTGGTGGACTCGATAAAATTGGTGCGCCAGTTAGATTGGGCGAGTTCGAGAATCACCCTAAGGTGCAAAAAAATGCACCTTAGGGCGATTTTTAATGGTTAATGTCAAAATAATGCACCTTCACCGTAGTATCTGACGTGTCGATTTTTTCGAAAAATTTCGACATGTTTTTTGGATGTGTCGATGGAACCGACATTCGTTGGCGGGGGTGGCTTCACTTTACGGGAAAAATAACATCGTTTATCTTGAGGGGGCTATAGAATCGAATTCCAAAGCGCTTTCAGACCAGTTCTTAGTGAGGCCATTCGGTACCATCACAAAGGAATGAAAAATGATGGGGATTGGCCCACTGCTTATAATCTCATTGGTACAGGTAATGCTGGCCTCCTTTACTAGGATTTATGGCATGGTCGGCAGCAAAAGTAGCAGCCATCAACATTAGAGTAATTCTTAGTCTTAGCTGCACTGACTCATCGGCACAGTTAAAATATTCACCTATGATGGTCACGATTTCCTGGAGAAGGTAAAAACTGACAGCTGCCTGTGTGAACCTCATGATCACCATTTGATTGTTTGTTTTTATTTACATAGTAAGCGGTCATACTTTTCCTTCCTTGGCTCTGGTAACAAAATACACATTATCACAATGGGTTATTGTCTTTGTAACTGAATTGTTTACATGCCAGAAGGTAAGTTCCATTCTACAGATGTCGCAGTGTGCGTATAAATTTGGTTCTTTTTATATAGCGCTTGTGGATTAAGTAACTCGTCTAGCTCAAGGGTGGCAAGTTCACTCGCCCTGCCTCATTCACTCAATAATAATTAATACCACTGGATTTGAAATAGAGTGAGATTTTGTAAAGATTTTAAGTCCTCTAGGCCTAATTCTTTACATAATATTTGACGTTTTTTCAAAATTCTGGCTACTCAATCGCTATAAGCTTTTGCTATGCACAGGTTTGCTCACTCACTCACGCGCCATATAAAATTTAAGGTATTATTAACCCTTTCACTTTCATATTTTAGAGCCACAACAAATCGTCGTTTTTATGTGCTTTTACATATAATCTTGCTGCCAGCATTGTGACTTTTTCAGTTTTTCTATCTCGAATCACCATGGTTGTTCAACACCTTGGCTGCGTAAAAAATAGTCCCTGAGTGAAACACTTGAATTTTTGCTTAATACCTTCTGGTTAGCTCGTAGCTGACTCACCACTTGATTTTGGCCCGTGATCGCCGCTGCTTGATCCATAAAAGATCTGATACCATAAAGCGCGTTGGCCAATACACTTTTTATTGTGATGTTAGGAAATTGCTCGGTAAACTGTTGGATCATCTCTAGTCCAAGCATTTGTAGCGTTGGATGTTTTTTGTAATCAGGTGCGGGAGCGCAAGGCCTTAAGCGCTTAGCGACACCCTGATCTTTGAGCTTTTTGTTCTGTTTTCTCCATGCCGACAATTTTGGATCGGGTACATAAAATCGAAACCCAACCGGCACGGTAATGGTATCGGTTACCAGTACTAAAAAAACCAATTGCTGGCCATTAATATAATTACCACTCGCTTTATCTTTGATTTTATGAGCGCCAGGAATACGTGATGTTTTTTTAGCCCGTTTTTTGTCAGTATCATCCAGCATCAAAGAACCCAGCTTAATCATAGTGCATCACAATATTGATTAGGCTAGCTTGCAACATCAACTGCCATGATATTTTAGCCTTATTGAAAATCCAGCTTAATCTGGTGGATTTAAACAGGCCAAGGCTTCTGCGCTCAAACGCAGCCCAGCAAAGCGTTTACGTAACAATAATGCCGGCGATTAATGCAAATAGAGTAATTTCATGCCGATTACGATTCTTTTCATTGCTTTCAAAGAAGTCAATTTGGGGACGCTGGTAACTTTAGGTTTTTTTTTCAAAATAATAAGAAACATATTCATGCAAGATAGGATGATTGCCTTTTACTGCCAGCAAATAATCTGCGCCTGCTTCAATGCACGCTTTAGTGATATATTTTTGGCAATTTAATGCATCAGTAGTAATGATACTGCCCTGTGCATCGATCAATTTTAGCAAGTCAGGAAATGCGGTGATTCCGTTAGTTTTTTTATCTACCACCAGTTGCTCCAGAACGAGCTGATTGGCGCAACACCAAGCATTCATCATGTGCATGGCACCCTTGCTATTTGTTTTGTCGTGGCTTCTTCGAGCTATTTTTCCATCGAGTGCAGTGACAGATAATGTTTCTTCATCCACATCTTTGCGTTGCTCAATAAAGCTCTGAACCCATTCAATAAAACATTGAGTGAATTGCTCTGGTCGTATTATTGAGAATACTCTCCCAAGGGGATCGTGACTGGGAACACCATCTCTCATATCAACAAACTGACCAAGCCATGCTTGTTTATTTTCAGCAAATGTTTCAATAGTTTCCCAGTCATCTGCACCGCATAGAATGCCGCAAAGGCTGATCAAAAGAATTTTATCTAAGGAATGCGTGACCTTACCTTTTTGGCGAGGATCTTCGATATCTGAAAAGTAATTGAGAGCAGTAGGTGGCATAGCTAAACTCTAAGATTAAAAACGTCTGTATTCTAACATTTTTTCATGCGTTTGCCCTGGGAATGAGCATTTGGAAAATACCAAAAAAACCTGTCAAGCATTTTTATACTAAATGGTGTTGAATGGTTGCGTTCTTGAAATCAATAGCTGGTGAACATTAAGCTACTGTCAAACATTAATATTATCAATGTTGATTTTTTATATGCGGGAGAAGCATTTTTTTAATGGTTTTTCCTGATGAAATTTACCCAAGATAAGTGTCGGCTGAATTGCTGCAAAAAATTAGCTGTCTCTAGTTTTTTAAGTGTTGGTTATTTTGACTGCAGGCTATGGGGCGACTACCCAGCATAAGAAATCCCCATCTAATCATTTGATCAATGGCTAAGCGTTGAAATTTAACCAATACTAAACGAGGACTTTTCGGCAAAAAAAATTTTACTTGTGCACATTTTGTGATAATCTTTTCTGAAAATAATAACAAAAAAGTCAAGGATGGCGGCCTTCTATGCTGTTTCGGAATTTTGCCCTAATTCTTTGTTTCTCACTGCTTCTTGGTTGTAAATCTAAGCTTGAAGTGTTTCTGGATTACCCAGGAGAAGAGCGGCCAGTAATAGTTACTGTGACGCCTCTCGGTGAAGACTGTGAACCTGCTGCAGAACCTGCTGCAGAACCTGCTGCAGAACCTGCTGCAGAACCTGCTGCAGAACCTGCTGCGGTGTTTTGTGCCCAATATGATGCTAAGAGTGAATTGACAATTACAACCCAGTCTCTATTGGATGGGTTTGTTATTTCGCATTGGTCTATTCCTGAGTGCTCCAACCTGTCTGAGTGTCAATTGACGCTTGAAAAAGATCTTAAAGTCACTTTGTTCCTTGTACCTACAATCTCAGATCGTGATGGTGATGGCACGCCTGATGATGAGGATGCATTTCCTGATGATCCCGATGAACAAAGTGATCTGGATAGGGATGGTGTAGGTGATAATTCGGACCTAGATAGAGATGGAGATGGCTACAGCAATAGCGATGAAGAACAGCATGGTGGTGATGCAAACGAAAAAAACATTACGCCACCTGATTTAGATGGAGATTTTAAGCCTGATGCAATAGATGAGGATCGGGACGGGGATGGTATTAGCAATGTCTTTGAAGAGCAGTTAGGTACTAATCCAGATGACGCTAGTCAAGCTCCCATTGATAGTGATGGAGATGGACTGCCTGATGTAATCGATCAAGATCGTGATGGTGATGGGGTTGAAAATGATCAAGATGTATTTCCTGATGATCGTAGTGAAAGCTCAGATCTAGATAATGATGGTCTTGGAGATAACAGTGACGATGATATTGATGGTGATGGATTTAGCAATGATGTGGAATTGCAGTTAGGTAATGATGAAAAAAATGCTAATGACACACCGCCCGACATTGATGGGGATAAAATCCCAGATGTATTTGATGAGGATAAAGATGGGGATGGAGTCAAAAATGAGCAGGATGATTATCCTGAGGATCCTGACAAGTTTTTATTAGAAGCTCAAATCATAATTGATAGCCCTGTTAGTGGCTTCGTTACTCGTGATACACAGGTGGTTGTGTCGGGCAGTATAGTGGGCGATATAGACAGTATTCGCGTTGAAGATCAACAGGCTGTTATTGATGGAGAAGTGTTTTCTGCAACAATTGAGTTGCGAGAAGGTGCAAATAAAATCACAGCTGTTGGTCGGTACCAGACTCTGAGTGGTCCACGCTCTGCGAATGCCACTAAAAATATTATTCTTGATACGACTCCCCCGGAAATTATTATATCAAGTGTTGCCGATGGCATGGTTACAACTTCTCCGGCTATTACAATTGCAGGCAGTTTAGATGATTTGCGTTCGAATTTAAGTGTAAATCAAGCACCTACTGTTACAGTAAATGGTATATCAATTGAAGTAATTAATCGTAGTTTTGAGCTTGCAAATTATTCGTTAAGACCAGGTTTGAATGTGTTAAATATTCAAGCAACTGATCCGCGCGGAAATAGCAAAATTATCCAAAGAAAAGTCATTTATCTAAAGCAAGCAGGACAAAAAATCATCGAGCTTGGTGGTAATAATCAGCAAGCTCAAGTAGGGGAAATCCTATCTCACCCTTTGTCTGTTAAATTAGTTGATCGTAATAACCTCCCTATAGCGAGTCGTGCTGCAACTTTCAAAATTAGTGAAGGTGATGGTGCGATCGTTTCAGGTAATCGTATATCTCGCACCATGGTATTGCTGTCGAATGAGCAAGGGATTATTCAAGCAGATTATCAGTTAGGTAAGCGCAGTGGTGCGGGCAACCATCAGGTAACAGTAAGTGCAATAGGTTTTCCTGGGAAAATGGTTTTTTCTGCTTCAGCCCATCCGTTATTACCTGCAAAACTAAGCGTTGCCCGTGGAGGGCGCCAAACGGGAATGATGGGTAGTTTATTGCCAGAGCCGCTTATTGCACGAGTCACAGATAATAACGGAAATCCTTTGCAAGGTGTGGACGTTATGTTTGAAGTTGAATCGGGCGGCGGGCACTTTTTGGCTAATGATGGAAGTAAATCTACATCTATAACTGTTTCATCAGATTTTGATGGTAATGCGATTCAGGGTCTAGTTTTAGGTTCAACACTTGAAAGCCTTGGCTTTGACTCGCAGCTAGTTTTAGCCAGTGTCGTAGGTATGCCTGAATTAAATACTACATTTGTTGCAAATAATTCACGCCCTGGTGCAATTGAAGAAACAAAAATATCCGGTTTGGTTTTAGATAATAGTAATCAGCCATTGCCGGATGTAGAAGTAAAAATAATGGGTAACTTTTTTAATACCCGTGAAACGATTACTGATGCGCAGGGAATGTTCTTATTTGATAAAGCACCTGTAGGCACAGTGCATCTGGTGCTTGACGGAAGTACTACTAGTAGGGAAGGCGAATGGCCCCACCTGATGTTTGAGCTAGTGACTATCTCCGGTAAGGATAACACTGTTGAAATGCCGATTTATTTCCCCGAAGTGGATTATGACGGAGGAAAAATAGCAGGTGGTGATAGAGATATCATAATCCCTATGCGCAATGTAGAGGGGGCGGAAGTTATTATTCCTGCTAATTCTATGACTTTCCCTGATGGCAGAAAAACAGGCCGGGTGATGTTTACTCAGGTGCAGTCTGACAAGGTGCCCATGCCAGCGCCCAATGGCAGTGCATTTGAGGTTGCATGGACTTTACAGCCTGCAGGGATTCACTTCGATCCACCAGCCCGTGTCTCATTGCCAAATAGCTTTGGTGGTACACCTGGTGAAGAAATGGAAATGTTTTCTTTTGATCATGATTTAATGGAGTGGGTCAGTATTGGTCCAGGTGTTGTGTCAGATGATGGAGCAAAAATAACATCACGCTTAGGGCATGGTATTCGTCATTCCGGTTGGGGTGGCGCGCCACCACCACCGGATGATAAATGCTATGAACAATGCAACGGTACAGAGTGTTATCAGAGATCAAAGATTCCTGGTGCATGTGCTTGTAGTGAGCCCAAGCTGATAAAAGGTAAGTTAAAATCCAATCAAATACCCGATAATTGTCAGCTTGAGCTATGTGGTGACAGCCCAGAAGATAATCTAGAAGATAATGATGATAAGCCAGCTGATGAGCAAGGCGATTGTCAAATTCCAACTTGTAAGAATAAGCAGCTTAAGTATGAAGAAGATTTGTCAGATGAGCCAATTGATGGTTCGGCAGCAGATGATCCCAATGATTGTGTAGATAAAACCTGCATAGGCCCTCCTGCTCATGATGACAGTGAAGTTCCAAGTGAAGAATGTCGTAAATGCGAGAGGGGGATTTCTGTAGAAGATAGTTCTCATCGGCCTAAGGGAGATGAATTCCAGAAGCCAGATGATTGCAAGGTGCTATTTTGTGATGAAAAAAATGAATACGAGAATGAATCAGCAAACTTGCCAGATAATGATTTAACTGACTGCCGAGCCCCTGCATGTAATGATAAAGGTTGGGAAAATAGCCCTGGTCAGCACAAATTTTCTGAAAAGGAAGAGTGCAAGGAAATAACTTATTCATGTTCAGAAGATGGTAAAAACGTTCCGGAAGAAAAAAAATATAGAGATGGTAAATTGGTCGAAGGAAACAAATGCAGAGAATGCCAAGGAGGAGAGGCTATTGATATTGCTGTCGATACAAAGTGGCGTGTGGCAAGTGGATCAACCTTAAATTTAGAAATTCCAGTGGGAGCTATAGATTCTCTAAATAAGAAACTCAAGAAGTTGCCGCGTGTAAAAATTAAGGTTGCACCAGTAAATAAACTTAAGCATAAAAGAAAAGAAAGAGAATGTTGCTCAGAAGACAAAGGTAAGCAAGATGCAGGTGAAGCTGAAGATTCCCTTGAGGTTAGTGCAGGAATATCTGCGTCATTGGATGTGTTGCCTCCTTTTTATTTAAACCAAAAAGATCTTGGAGTAGACCTAGGTTTTGTTGGTTATGTCAAAATTGATGTTTCAGCTGTGGCTTCGCTGGGCCCAGCTGTTGGTGCAGGAATAAGTGGGATTTTAGGAAGAAGAGATAGCTCTTGCAATGAGTCGAATAATTGTGTTTTTGCTGATTTAGGAGTTGTTCTTGGTTTGGGCGCTAAAGGTGATGTCAGCGCTCTTGGATGTATAAGAACAGGAGGGGTTTTCGTTCCTGATGCTGATAAGTGTGGGCTAGCAGGAGTTGAACTTGCTGCAGCGGTAAACTTTTCTTGGAAATACTCAACCAATGGAAAAGAATGTGGCGCACCTAGTGGTGTTAATTTTGACTGGAAAGGAGTGACTTTAGATTTGAAATTTATTGTGACTTCAGGCGCGACAGGGAAGTTAAGGGATGTTCCAATTACGATTCCATTTGGGCCATACTTTTTATAAGAGAGGTAAAGTTAATGAAAATAATACTTGGGCTATCTAGTATTCTTGCTCTGGTTTTTCTAGGGGTTGCACTCAATTATCGTCTTACTTTATATGTTCCAGTATATGCAAGTGTTGAAGGAAGTGCTTTTCAAACAGCAGCTTTTATTAAAGTCAGAGGAGAGCCTTATGGTAAAAAAATAGAGACATATAGCGGTCACTATAAGAACATAATAAGTTTTTACCGTGATGTGTTGGGAGAGATTTATAAGGGGAATGATGTAAGGCAGTTTTTTATAAATGGCAGAGATGATGAAGTTGCAAATTTTATCTCAGTAGAGCGCTTCGGGAAAGGTAAAATTAGATCTGAAAAACTACTATCGATAATGGAGCATGATAATAAAATATCTATTTTTATTCAAAGGGAGTTGATTGGTTACGATATCAAACCGCTAATGTTTTTTTCAGTTATTGATGAGGGGCAAGGCAGGTATAAGATACTCCCCAAAAATCAACTTGGAGTAGTTTCTAGGGCTCTTCTAGGAGTGGCTTTTAGGGCAAGAGAAAGTAAGGAAGATGTTAGTTTCTTAGGCTTGTATGATAAGCTGTTGATTGAAATCGGTTGTGTTTTTTCATGCCAAAAATATCAAAAAAATGATTATTCGGTTGTTGTTACAAAAAAAGATCCATTAGTCAATGGTGAGATTGTTGATTTGATTGAGCAAGGTGATGCCAAGCTAAGTAGTTTGATAGAAAAATTATATTTTTCAACTGCTTCAGTCGAATCTCTGGAAAGATGGGTGAAGAACAGTGAGTTGACATTAGAAGAAATTGCAGTGTCGTCGCTTTATGGTAGTGGCTTAAAATTCAGTAAAATTGTTCCATTGAACGATGAGTGCCAAATTTATGTATTTTCAAAAATAGAGAGCTCTATGAATGTATTTGTTTGTAATGATTTAATTTCAAATGTTTTCTACTCTTCTGAAAATAATGATTTTTTCAATGGAATTTGATTGGCTTGTTAAAGCAGTCACGAAGTTTTTTTTTGTTCTGGAGTAAGTAATGAAGTGTTTTTTGATGTGTTTATTTGTTTTTAGCCTTTCCGGGTGCTCAGAAAGTCACTTTAATGGGGAGGAAGACATACAAAAAAAGCTTGACCTGTTAATGGCAGAAGTTGTTTCTTTAAGGGACGAAGTAGCTGGACTCCAATTTCCGGAAAAAAATAAAAAAACAATCGGAAAGATATCTCTGAAAGGTGAGCGGACAGTTTTAGGTAGCGACAGCGCCAAGTATGCGATTGTTGAGTATATGGATTATCAATGCCCTTACTGTTTGCGGCATGCAAAAAAAGTATTGCCCGCATTAAAAAGAAAATATATTGATACTGGACTAGTGAAGTATGTTGTAAGGGATTTCCCGCTTGGTTTTCATAGTCAGGCTAAAAACTCGGCTATTTTTGCTCGTTGTGCTGCGGAGCAAAATCAATTTAATGCAGCACATGACACACTGGTAAATAGAACGGGATCTTTAACCTCTGGCAGCTATGAAGCTTATGCAGAAAAGCTAGGGTTGAAAAAAGATCAGTACTCATCTTGCTTCAATTCCAAAGATAATCGAAAACAGCTGGAACAAGATTTTGCAGCAGCATCGCGCTTGGGTGTTACAGGCACGCCTCGCTTCTTTATTGGAAAAATTGAAAATGGTGCGGTGGTTGATGTTGTTTCTATCTCCGGCGCTAGGGCGTTAGACTCTTTTGAAAATATTCTGACAGATCTTTTTAGAGGTTAAGTTAATGGCCAAAAAATCGATTGTTTTGTTACTTGGTTTGCTACTCGCAGTTGCAGTACTGGTATTGACTCTTATTTATATGCAGCGTCAGCAATTGCCAGAAGCTTGGCTTAACGATGAAAAGTACCTAAGGCATGATCAGGTTGCACTATTGATTCAGAGATTAAGGTCTGGTGAATATCGTGATGATTCTCTGCTAACACCATTGAAAATTGAGGTGTTAGTCAGTCAATTATTCACTGAAATCGATAGGGCTGTACAGGATAAAATGCTTAAAGAGCATTTGTTCCTAGCTTCTCAATTATTAAGAGAAACTCAGCTGGCGGCCTTCAAATATCGTAAATTGTCATCCTTAAAATTATCACCAGAATCACTTGATAAATTCATTCTTAATTACAAGCTTTGGATAAAGCTTTCTGTCAAGGAAGGTGGATTGACAGAGTTACAACGGCAGATGATGCTTGATTTTTTAATGCCACTCTCTTTGTTATCCGAAGATGTTGTATTGAGTGATCAGAATTTACAAAAAATTTATAAGGCACTGGAAAAGCAAAAGCTCGAAAACTCAAAGATGAGAGCGGAAGTTCTTAAGGTGCTCTGGTTGGCACGACAATCTCCAGGTTTCTCTAGGTCGCAAGATTATATTTATGACTTGTCAGATATTCTGGAAACTCAAGGAGATTTAATTCGTAGTATTAACCATCATGACACTACTGTCGTGATTTTATCTTTAGGATTAATCAAGCGTTTGCAACCAAAAAATGCAATTCATGGTCTTCGCTATCACTTGATACATAGTACTAATGAGCAAATAAAAATAGCTGTGCTTGAGGCTATTGGGGAGTATGGGGTTGTTGCCAGGCCTTATTCTTCACAATTAAAGTCAGTGCTGCGCCTGAGTAAATCAGACCAGATTAAAAATAAAATCAAAGCTGTATTAAAGCAAATCAACGGACTGTAAAATGGACTGCTTCAAGAACTGGATGTATAAAAACATTGCTAATGCAATAAATACCGGCTTTTTAATGGCTAGTAAGATAATGATGGCCTTGGTTTTTCTATTGACGCTATCCAATCTGGCGATAGCTGGTGAGGATGGAGAGGCGTCAGATCCGGTTCTTGATCAACGGTGCATTATTAATATATTAAATGGCTCTGCAAGGGTTGATGAACATGGTGGTTTTGCTCTGTTGACTCCATTGACAACAGATGTACCTTATAGAGCAAGAGCAATTTGTAACAATGATGGCCAACTGGTTTATGGGGAGTCAGCACTGCTTTATGCCGACCCCGATAGTGATAAAGTTAATGTTGGCCAGATTCTTTTCGATCAATTCCATCCAATTCCCGTATCGCTTGAAATTGAAGCTAAGCGCGATGAACTTACGGTAGATCAGCCAACTACCCAATTGCGAGTGAATGCCTTATTGCCCGATGGCTCGAATAAAGACCTGACTTTAGGAAGCCTAGGAACGATCTATTCCAGTTCTTCTGACGTTGTGACAATTTCAGCGGATGGTTTGATTACGGCTCAGAAAACAGGGCGCTCCATAATTTCGATTCGCCATGAAGGTGTTATGTCTTCGGTCTCTATTGAAGTGTTCTTTCCAATTGATACTGATAATGACGGTATGCCTGATGATTTTGAATTAAGGAATGCACTTGACCCCAATGATGCTACTGATGCTGTTACTGATAAAGATGCTGATGGCCTATCGAATCTTGAAGAGTATTTGTTGGGCACATCTGTTCTCCACCAAGACACTGATGGCGATACACTTTCTGATTTTGAAGAAACGCAGTCGGCAACAGACCCACTCCTGGCAGATACCGACTCTGATGGAATTGTTGACGGAGAAGAAATAATAAGAGGTACCGATCCATTATCTGGGGACAGTGATAACGACGGAATTAGTGACAGTATTGAAATTCAATTTGGACTTGATCCATTAGCTTATACAGAAACTACTAAAGTTGTCGGAATTGTAATTGATCAGCAAGCTAGCCCAGTTGAAGGTGCAAGTGCTCTGGTATTCAATAGTTTTTCTGCAGTTACAAATCAAAATGGTCAGTTTGAAATACCCCATGTGCCTATTTTAAATGGCGATATTGTCGTATCTGCTCGTTCGGTATTAAAAGGTAAAGTGCTCGATGGTAAATCTCAGCCATTTCCGGCTTTGACTGGTCAGACTCTAGATGTTGGAAGTATTGTCGTTGAAGAAATTTTCGGTGAATTATTTGGCAGAGTTATTAGCCCTCGTGATGCAGCTGTTGCCGGAGCACGAGTCACTGTAAGTTATGATTCAGGGGAAGAGTGGTCAGTTAATACTGATTTCCAAGGGTACTATTTCCTCAGAAATCTTCCTGAAGGAAATATCAAGGTTGTTGCTCAAGACCCCCGTACTGGTTTGTATGGTGTATCAAATGGCCAGCTTGCATCAAATAGTAACTTGGAGCTTGGAATCAAACTTCGAGCATTTGGAACCATTCGCGGACATGTTTTTTATCAAGATGGGCAGAGCCTAGTTGCAGAAGGAGCGAAGGTTGTTCTATCTCGTCTCGGTGGAGGTTACAGCCATCAGACAGATGTGAATGCGTTTGGTGAGTATGCGTTTGAATTTGTTCCGCTAGGTGAGTATCGAATTGAAGCATTCGCTCAAGGAACGGATCGCGGTCTTACTAAAACAGTGTTGTCTGGAACCAGTCAAATACATGATGCAGATGTTGTATTTTTGCCAGTGGGAGAAGTTCGAGGTTTTGTTGAGACTTCTGCGGGCTTAAGGCTTTCTGGTGTGATGGTCCGTTTGCACAGCCAGAGTATTTTTGCTGATGTACGTGAGGTGGCTACAGATTCTACTGGTGAATTTACTTTTAATAATCTGTATGCCGGCGAATTTAAAATTACTGCTATTGATGAAGGGCTAGGCTTGTCAGGCTCAGTAGTTAGTGCATTAGAGTCGCATCAGCAAAAGATCTCGACATCGGTAACGATGATGCCGACAGGGAGTGTCAGGGGAGCTGTCTTGGATTATTCAGGATTCCCTGTAGCGGGCGCAATTGTATCTGCCGGTGGGCGAGAATTTATAACTGACCCTAGTGGAAATTACTTTATTGAGTATCTGGAGCTAGGGCAGCATCTCATTAGCGTTAAAACTAATGCTGGGGATTTTGCAAAGCTTAGTTTGGAAGTTGTATATGTTGACCAGGAAATTACTCAGGATTTTCAATTAAATGGTTTGGCTCATGTTGTAGTTAAAGTTGTTAGTTCTCAAGGAATACCCGTAGGTAACACTCAGGTCAAGATTAGCGTTCAGGAACCTTATGGAAAGACGTATGTTCTGAATGCAAATAATAGCGGAATGGTCGCCTTTTCAAATGTTTTGGCAGGAAAAGCCAAAGTTGCCGTTTTTGATCCAATAGCCCGCCTTGGCGGCAGTATTTCTACTCGTTTGATTGCAGGAGAGTCTGCCTCTGTTACTGTTACTTTGGAGCATGCAGGGCAGATTTCCGGAGTGGTATATTTAAGTGATGGTTCATCTGTTGCACGTCATGTAAAGGTGCGGCTACAACCGATTGGACTTGAAACAACAACTGGTTCTAATGGCAAATACCAATTTAACTCTTTACCCATCAGATTAAGCCCGTATGAAGTATCGGTTGATGATGTAAGAGGAGTTCGTCGCGCTACATCTGGTCAGCTACCTCTGAATAATGATGGTGATAAAGTTATTCAAGATCTTGTAATTTCAGGGGATGGGGTTTTGACCGGCAGCGTTTATACACCTGGTGGTGTGCTGGCTGCAGGTGTTGTTGTCAAATTACGAAGCCCAGTCAAAGGAGCAAGGCAGCGTTCCGGTGCTACAGACTCGCAGGGGAGATATAGTTTTATAAATGTTCCCGAGGGAAGCTTTTCTATTGAAGCATCAAATATCAAACTACGCCAAGCCGGAAGTAATGATGGTGTCATTGAGTACGGGGGGCAATTAGTAGAAACAGATATTGTAATGCTGGCCGACCAACTTCCAGCAAATGTTAAAACAGCAGCTCAGCTTTATGATGGCAACTCCTTTTCCTTTCCAATTCAGCGTGACGGTTCAATCAAAGATGGCAGTTTTAATGTCTTTTCGGGTGATGATGGTTTAAATACGCGCGCTATGGAGTTAAGGCTAGTGCGCAATAATGTTGAGTATGCCTTTAAAGGTAGCCGGGTGGCTTATGAAGAGTCAGGCAAAGAAGTGGTTCTGACTGGTTCTAGTGCAGGAATATCTATTGCAAGAAAAGTTTATGTTCCCGATGATGGCTATTTTGCAAGATATATAGAGACTTTAACTAATAACTCAGATGAAGATGCTGAGATTGGAATTGTTTTAAAATCGCATTTTAAAATCTCCAGTTATATAAGAACATTTAATGGTGATAGGCGATCAGTTAGTGTACCGATGGATATCGTTAGCTCATCTTCGGGAGATAGATTTTTTAGCGTAGATGCTGGTGAGGTTGATCGCTGGCTGATTATTGATGATGAATCGGATGTTGATCCATTCAAAAATAACAACGCCCCATCTTTAGCATATTTATTTAATGGTGAAGCTAATCCACTTGCATTGGCCGATGGTTATTTTTTATCGGGTTTCAATGGACAATTTAATTTATTTGAAAAACGATGGAACGTGACAGTTCCGGCTCAGGCTAGTGTTAGCTTGATGCATTTCATCAGTCAGCAAACAGACCGGGCTGCTGCTGCAAGCACTATTCAAAGACTTAGCCAGCTTCCTATGGAAGCAATTGCAGACCTTACCGATAAAGAAAAATCCCGAATTGTAAATTTTGATTTTTCGCTTGATTATAATGAAGTGGAAGCTTTGCCCCAAGTTGTACCTGGTTTGACAGGTCAGCTTTCAGAGTATGACGGCACTACACCGGTTAAAGATGCTGATTTATGGTTACAAAGCCTTTCGCCGATTTTTAAAAGAATCTACCCAGTTAAAAGTGATGCAGCGGGTATTTTCAATTTAGCTACTGATCTTCAAAAAGGGGCTAATAGTAAGCTGTTACGGTTGCAAGGCTATAAAATAACGGCGGAGCATCCTCAATCTAAGATGTTGACAGAGCACTTGGAAAATGATTTCCAGCCTGCTGTTTACGTTAACTTTAACAACACTGGTAGGATATCGGGTGTTGTGCGCCGTTATGATGGTGTTGTAGCAAGCTTTGGTAAAGTAGAGTTAATTAGTGATCGGTTGGAAAAAACGATTACTTCAAGTATTGCAGAAGATGGTCTGTATTCTTTTGGTGGTTTACCAGAGGGGGATTACTTATTAATTGCCAGCTTGCCTAATCCTGAAGGTACAAACATTGGTGGTACGATAGAAATAAAACTGCCTAATGAACAAAGTATTATTCGAGATATTACTTTAAATCAGGTTGGTGGCATTTCTGGTAAGGTAGTTAATGGTGTCGGCCTTGGAGAGGCTGGAGTTGAGGTCCGCATAATCGGTGACAAGTTTGTCCGAGAAACTTATACTGATAGTGCTGGTATTTATAAATTCCTTGATATGCCGCTAGGTAATTATACTGTTTCAGTTCGTGATTCAAGAGCATCGTTAACGATTTCCCAAGGCGTTGCTGTTGAAGATGAATCACAAATCACCAGAGATTTTTTACTAACCAAACTGGGTCGGGTGGAAGTTCTGGTTAAATATGATGATGGAGATCCAGTTAAGGGTGGACAGGTATTAATTGATAATGAAGTAAATAGCATTGGTTTTACGCATGTTGGAATAACAGACTCTCAAGGGCGAAAGATAATTCATAATGTGCCCGCTGGTGATTACGCTATTCGAGTTATAAGCCCTAAAAATAATAATCTGGTAGAAATTGTTTCAGGCAAGATTGTCGATCATGGACAAGTTAATATTCAGAATATTGCACTGTCTAAAGATTTGCCGCCATCAGTTGAAATTGCATCGCCTGAAGCAGAATCTGAATATATTAAAGGGCAGTCAATTAACGTTGATGTTTCTATTCAAGATGATTTTGGCATTAGTTCAGTTAAATACTATTTAAATGGTAATCGTATTGCTTCTGATTATGTGGCCCCATTTAGCCAAGAAATTAAGCTGGATACTGATCAAGAAAACTCGGTTCTTGAAGTAAGGGTTTTGGATGAGGGGAAAAACAGGGTATCCAGATCTGTTCCAGTCATAGTTCGTGAAGATAATGTTGCGCCAACACTTTCAATTAGCCAGCCTTTGACTGGTATTAGTGTATTGGAAGGTAGCTTGCTAGCTATTGAAGTATCTGCACAAGATAATAGTGCGATAAAAGAAATTGAATTTTATATTAATGGCGTCAAGTCGCATGTAGTCACAACAAATCCATATGTCTATCAGTATCAAATAGCTAACAATTATTTTGAAAGTGGTGATGCATTAATAGTTTCTGTTATTGCAAGAGATTTCAATGATAATGAATCTACACAAAATAGGTCTATCACAGTCATTGATGATTTACCTCCGCAGATAAATTTTGCTGCAGGTACCCCAGAGCCGGACACAACTTTTATTGAAGGGGCTGAAATAGCTGTATTCTCATCAGCTTCTGATGATGTTGTTACCAGAAAAGTAGAGTTGTATGTGGCTAATCAGCTGGTGGAGACACGCTTCTCTTCACCTTATAACTTCGTTTTTGAAACTCCATTGCTGGCAGATGTTTCTAACCCGCTTCCGGTATATGTGAAAGCCTATGACAGTCTGGATCAGACGCAAGATTCTGAAATACTTACCTTGCAAGTAGTCAAGAATGAGGCTCCTTCATTAGAATGGAATACACCTGTTTCTGGATATACCTTTTTTGAAGGGGAAACAATTGAGTTGAGTGTAGATGCAACAGATGATGTTGTGCTAGATGGGGTCAGTTTTTATGTAGATGGTGAGCTGATAGCTTATTTAGAAGAGCAGCCATCGCCTTATCGTTTGTCGGTAAAAATGCCTTCTGGTGTAGGTAGTGATCAGGTTAATTATACCGCAGTTGCAATTGATTCTATTGGTCAAGAGACTGAAAAAACAATAACGCTGACCAGGCTTGCGGACCAAACACCACCCACAGTAGAAATTTCAGCGCCACTGGATGAAGCTATTGTATCTGTTGGCCCAAGTGATGTAGTTCTTGTGATCGATACTTCGGGTAGCACTAGCTACCCTTCTGGGGGCGATGTTGATGGAGATGGGGTGAATGACCATATATTAAAAGCTGAAATTTTCTCGGCTCATCAGCTGATTGATTTTTTTAATCCATCTACAACGCGAGTTGCTGTTGTAGATTTCAGTGATGATGGCATCTTGGTTCAATCTTTGACTGATGATTTTGATTTGGTTAAAGAAAAGCTCGATGAAATATTGGCTGCAGGGCCAAACGGCGGAACTAATTTTAATGCTGCAATGTTGACTGCAACAGACGAACTGGTTGGACAAAGAGCTCGCTCGTTTGCGACGCCTGTACAGCTTTTTTTGTCTGATGGCTCGGCCGATGTTCCGTTAGATCAAGTCATTCGGGCTAGTGAATTAGGAATTATTATAAATACCTTTGCTGTTGGAAGTGGTGCGAATATTTCAGCACTGCAAGAGATATCATCAGGAACTGGTGGGGTAGCAACTGAAGTACCTAATGCTAGTCAGATTGTTGAAATACTTCCAAAAACAGTTTTGTTTGGTTTGGATGCCTTGATCGCCATTGCTAAGGCTGATGATGATGTAGCTATTGCTAAAGTTACTATTAATGCTTCTTCTGAAAATGGTGTAATTAGTAGCTCTCGTATAGATGAAAAAGCACCTTATAGCTTTGCGTTACCTTTGCCAGAAATTAGCCAATCAATGGTAATTAATATTTCGGCCACGGCTGAAGATTTTGGCGGTAATGTTGCGGTGTCCTCTGAAATAAGTGTCACGCTGTTACCTGCAGTTAATAATCCTGTGTTAGTTAAAGCAAGTCCTGAGTTTGTAACTAAAGGCAGCTTGGCGACCGTGAAGGGGAAATTCTTGATTCCTCAAGATAGTAATCAAGCTTCCAGTTCTAACCCTGATATTTTTGCTACTAATGAACTTTATTTTAATGGTGTGCTTATGGCGCCTACTTTAATGGACAAATCCCGTATTGTTTTTGTTGTACCGGATAATGCCGTTAGTGGCGAAATATATGCAGTAGTTGATGGCATGCAAACGAACACAGTTTTGTTATTCATTGACGATGACCAAGATGGGTTATCCAATGAGCAAGAAATAGAATTGGGAACTGATCCAGCTATAGCTGATACCGATGAAGATGGATTGCAAGATGGGGTAGAAGTGAATGAATTTAATACTAATCCGCTGCTTGCAGATACTGATGGCGATGGAATCAGTGACTCGATAGAGGTTAATCTCTCACTCGATCCAAATGACCCTGCTGATTCTCAAATAGATGAAGATAATGATGGGTTAACCAACATGGAAGAAATCCAGATTGGTACTCAAATCAGAAACTCAGATTCAGATAATGATGGCTTGAGTGATGGGGCAGAAGTAAATCAGCATGATACTAATCCATTAACAGTTGATACGGACCAGGATCGTCTTGCAGATAATGAAGAAGTTAATAACTATGGGACAGATCCAAATATCGTTGATACAGATGGAGATACCATCTCAGATTACATCGAAGTTATTAATAGCATGGACCCTTTGGATTTTGATGATGCTCAAGGTGACATTGATGGTGATGGTCTAACAAATCTTGAGGAAATCAATGGAAACACATTAGTAAATGATGTGGATTCAGATAATGATGGTCTTTCTGATTTTGATGAGGTCAGAACATTCAATACAAATCCATGGGATAGTGACAGTGATAATGATGGTGAGAATGATGGGTTAGAGGTCGACCAAGGGACAGATCCTAATGATTCCGGGTCTAGCCTTACCGTAGGATTTAATTTTTACTACAACGAAGGTAGTAATGTTTGGAATTTTTATTCGCAAGGGGCTTTTTCACTATCTTCTGTGTACGACACCGGGATGCGACTTCGCGTAAACGGCCAAAACTTTTATGATTCGGATGGCAGGGCTGTGAAATATGGACCGTGGCAAAGAGTTTTAGAAAACTCTCTGTCTGACCTGCAGGTGAAAAGAAAAATTTTTGTCGATACAACAAATGGCTATGTTCGTTATTTAGATATTTTTGCTAACCCTACAGGTAAAACAGTTGAAGTAGAGGCGAAGCTAGGTAGTAGAACCTATCGTAGCAGCGTACCCATAGTAGCCACATCAAATGGTGACCAGTTATTAAATAATTCAGATAATTATGTTGTGATTGATGATCAGGATGGATCCGGTATACGTGCGACAGGGCAAGTTTGGGCTGGTTTAAATGCGCCTGCGCGACCTGATTCTGTTGAATATGATACAACAAGCCGTGAGCTATTTTTCAGTTATCCTATTTCGTTGGCTCCAGGGCAAACCTCAATAATCATGTCATTTGCAGCTGTTAATCGCTCCGGTACAGAAATATTGCAAAAAGTTCAGCAATTAGAGGTTTTGCCTGAATATGCACAGCAGTTAATTTCGCTTGATGAGTTTGATTCCATAATTAACTTTGATGTGGATAAAGATGACGATGGCCTCTCTGATAAGCGAGAGCAAAGTTTAGGTACTGCAGATGACAATGCTGACACTGATGGTGATGGACTTAACGATAAGTATGAAGTTGACTATGGTCTAGATCCACTGTTTGCTAACACTGATTTTAATATCGATGGTGATGGTGATGGCTTGACTTTGTCAGAGGAAGCTTTGCTAGGAACAAATCCTCTTCAGGCTGACACGGATGATGATGGTCTGTTAGATAGCGAAGAAGCAACTTACCAGACTAATCCTCTAAAAGCTGATACTGATGAAGACGGTTTGTTGGATGGTGACGAAGTGAACCAGTATGGTACAGATCCTGTTTTATCTGATACCGACGCAGATGGCCTGACCGATCAGGAGGAGTTGTTAGATTATTCTACTGATCCTAAGAACAATGATAGTGATGGCGACACTATTTTTGATGGCCAAGAAATTAGTGCTGGCTTGGACCCTAAAAATGCTCTTGACGCGATCCAAGATGTTGATAATGATGGATTGACTGCGCTGGAAGAGATTGCTTTTGGAACGGATATTTTTGATGGTGATAGTGATAGTGACGGTGAAAAAGATGGTTTTGAAATTGAAAATGGAACAGACCCTAATAATTCCGGCTCAAGATCAACCGTATTTTTAAGTCACAGCTTTTATGATTTAAATAGTGTTTCATGGAGAATCAATAGAACATCTATTGCTAGTAACAACTCTTTTAGAGAAGGGTTAAGCCTTTATATTAATGGCGGTCTTTTTTATGATGATGATGGACTAGCTCAAAAAGTCGGTGATCGCCAGTTTATTTTGGTAGATAATCGTTGGGATGTTTCAGTTAATCGAAGTTTATACTTCTCACCTGATTACAGTTTTATACGCCTGATGGAATCTTTCAAGAATACATCCAAAGAAAGCAAGACATACAATGTTCGTTTACATTCTTCATTATTTACCACCCCTGCTGTTGCCAGTACTTCGTCTGGAGATCTGGACGTAAATGCTAATGACTACTCGGTTTTGTTAGATGATGAAGGTTCGTCCTCTAAGGCGATTGGTTTTCTTTGGGGTGATACAGGCAGCTCACAATCCGCTGATATAGCAAGTTATTCAGGTAATGAGCTTCAAAGCGAGTATGAAATAACGCTTGAGCCTAACGAAACTAAAGTGCTAATGCATTTTGTTACGGTATCAAATGATCGTGATGAAGCGGCATTAGTACTTCAAAATATAACCAGTCTTCCAGATTACGCTCTGAGTGAGACGGGTGCTCTATTAGATGACGTTTTTAATTTTGATTTAGATTCTGATAGTGATGGATTATCTAATTTCAGGGAGAAGGTAGCCGGGACAGACCCCCAAAATGTTGACTCTGATGACGATACTCTTAGCGACAAATTTGAAGTTGACTATGGGCTCAATCCATTAGACGCAGATGATTTGACGTCTGATGAAGATGGAGATGGCTTATCCTTAGAACAAGAGTTCGCTTTGGGTACTAACCCTAGGGCCATAGATACTGATAATGATGGTTTGTCAGATTATGATGAGCTCAACAGAGGCAGCAATCCTCTTGATGCAGACTCAGATGGCGACGGATTAAAGGATGGCATTGAAGTCAATCATTACAGTACAAATCCGATGTCAAAGGATTCAGATAATGATGGCTTGAGTGACTCAGCTGAAATCAAATCTTTCCAAACGGATCCATTGCGGCAAGACACCGACGGTGATGGTATTAATGACGGGGTTGAAGTTGATAATGGAATGGCCCCAACAGATCCTGCTGATGCTGAATTGGATCAAGATAATGATGGGTTGACAGCAAAACAAGAGTTTGAAGCTGGTACAAGTCTGTTTAATGCTGACACTGATAATGATGGCCTAAACGATGGGCTTGAAGTGAATCAGTATGGAACATCTCCGATAAGTTCTGACACAGATCAGGACGGAGAATCTGATCGGCTTGAAATTGAATATGGTTCTGATCCATTGGATCCTGACTCGACAGGCACCGTAGCCTTTCCTGTGACTTTGTCTGATGGCGAAGGGCATGAATGGAATGTTATGAGAGGGGGGTACGCAAGTCGGTTCTCAAATGGATTAGATGAGGGGTTCCCAGAGAAATTGGCTGTAATTTTTTATGGTCAAAACTATTCATTTACTTCTCGAGCGCGAGCTAAAAAAATATCAGGCAGATCATTTGAAGTTGTAGCTCAATATAATCGTAATACTGTCGATATTATCCGAGAAGTTTTTGTATCTAGTGAAAAGGGGTTTATTCGTTACCTCGATAAGCTGAAAAATAAGTCTAATTATAAAATAAATTATCGTTTTATGTTAGCGAGCGCCCTTGATACCGAAAATAAAGGTTACGTGACGTCAGTGGCTAATGTAGTTGATGCATCTGATCACTATTTAATTTCTGGTCCGATTGATTCAAGTGGAAAAGTATTTGGACATTTATGGGCTAATGAAAATAGTAAGCAGGTAGCTCAAGGCGTTGAAGAAAGTAACTCTAGAGTTGGTTATTACTATAGTTTTGAGTTGTTGCCTGATGAGGAGATTTCTTTCTTGCATTTCGGTATTCAGAATAACTCTCAATCTGAAGCGAGGGTTATTTTAGAAGAAATGAAGACCATTCCTGATTACTTGTTGAAAGGTTTAGAGGTTACGCAACTAGAAAAGGTTGTGAATTTGAACCTGGACAGTGATTTAGATGGGTTGATTGACGCGCGAGAGTTAGAGTTAGGTACTGATATTAATAGCCAGGATACAGATGGAGATGGATTGTTTGATGGATTTGAATATTTTTATGGTTTCAATCCGTTATCTGCAGGTGAGCAGGATTCCGATGATGATAATGATGGGTTGACTAATCTTGAAGAGCAGGTTTTTGTATCAAACCCTAACTTAGCCGATACCGATATCGATGGATTAAATGACAAGGAAGAGTTTGATCTAAATACCAATCCAAATAAAGCAGATAGTGATGATGATGGCCTGACTGATATAGAAGAAAGAGATAGTAGTAAAACAGACCCTTTGTTACCTGATACCGATGATGATGGCCTTTTGGATGGCTATGAAGTTAATGAAAGTACAACTAACGCTTTGGATTCAGACACTGATGATGACGGCATAAATGATGGTTTAGAGTTGGAAAACAACCTTGATCCCAAGAGTCCAGCAGATGCAGTTTTGGACTTGGATAATGATGGCTTGACTAATCTTCAGGAAGTCGTGTCGTACAATACAAAAATCAGAGAGGCTGACACGGATAATGATGGCTTGTTGGATGGATCTGAAGTTTCATTACATCAAACAAACCCCCTAAAGAGTGATACTGACGATGATGGCTTGTTGGATAAGTTTGAGTTGGATTTCAGCTTCAATCCATTAGTTTCTGGAGAAGAAATCCAAGATCCAGATAATGATAATTTTAGTAATTTAGAAGAACAGAAAAGAAGGACGAATCCACGCCAAGCTGATACTGATGGGGATGGTGTAAATGATGATCAGGATGGTGCGCCTCTGGATCCAAATCGGACTGAACTTGCAGGTGTTCTTTTGGTAA
This sequence comes from Pelagibaculum spongiae, assembly GCF_003097315.1. Taxonomy (NCBI): domain Bacteria; kingdom Pseudomonadati; phylum Pseudomonadota; class Gammaproteobacteria; order Oceanospirillales; genus Pelagibaculum; species Pelagibaculum spongiae. The sequence goes on along the minus strand of NZ_QDDL01000007.1, from coordinate 129,380 downwards.
ATGGCAGTTCTTACGATGTTTCTTTGGTGCGGTATAAATCAGCGCTGGATAGTTTATACATGCCATACTCTATTGTGGAAGCAGTTGATGCTTTGCCAACTCGCGAGCAAATGGCTGAGAAACAATTGGTCATTTGGATTGGTAGGCATTTGCTCACACCTGAAAGAGAAGTTCTTTCTAGTTACTTAAATGGCGGAGGGTGTTCAATCCTAACTGCTCAGGAGCATTATTCTAATATTGGTATGACGCCACTGCTAGATACTTTTATGGGAATATCTTCTGTAATAGATGATGCTGTTTATAGTGGTCAAAAAATGAAAATAAAAGGTGTAGGAAGATTGTTTAGCCCAGAAATAGATCATTTGGTGCAGTCCGATTCTAATAATTTTACAGATTTTATTGATGTTCTGCAGTTGGATAAAGGGGCTGAAGCGTTATTCAAGAAAAAGGATAAAATTATAGGAAGCTATTTTGACTCCGGAGAGCATTTGGGCGTTTTTCTGACATTTCCTTTAGAAACTGTTTCTAAGAAAAATGATCGCGCTGAGATAATCAGGAGAATCTATGAAAATTGCCAGTATAGTCACGATTTATCAGTTAAATATGTCGTGCCATCAACATCAAATAGAGGGAGCAGCCGCCCTCTTAATTATAAATAATAAACAGTTTTTTGGGCATTTAAAAAATGCAAATAATTTTTATCATTATTGTCCTTGGCGGATTATTGAGTTGTTATGATAATAATTTGGATCGTCAGCTTGGTGATCTAGTGAAATTACATCAAATTTCATCAACCCCAGTTGAAGATGAAAGCCAGCAGCTACGAGATATATACTCTGATCAAGCTCAACTGGGTAAGTTGTTGTTTTTTTCCAAGAATCTTTCTGGTAATCAGAATGTTGCGTGCGCCAGCTGTCACCATCCTCTTCTAGGAGGAGACGATGATTTGTCTCTTTCTATCGGGGTTGACCCTGTTCGAGAGAATATCCTAGGAGAAGGGCGCAAAAATAGGCAGGGAAGGGCTATGGTGCCACGTAATGCACCAACAACTTTCAACTCTTCACTGTGGAAGAAAAGTATGTTCCATGATGGTCGAGTTGAAAGGCTGAATGCGTTTAAAAATCTACCTCCTCAGATTAGTACGCCTGATGAAAAATATGGGGATATTGATCCACTTGCTTTATCTCTTGTACAAGCGCAGGCAGGATTTCCTGTGGTATCTGAACATGAAATGCGCTCCTCTTACATGCAGACAAGTAGTAATGAGAGCTTGCGGAAAGCATTAGTTAAAAATCTAGTGAATTCTGTAATCAGAAAAAACAAGAGTCGTCCTGGTGAAAAAAGTTGGCGTGAGTTATTTTTGAAAGTTTATCCCGCTGATATAGATAAGCCATTACAAGAGCTGATGAGTTTTGACCGAATCCGCTTTTTATTAGGCGAATATGAAAAATCTCAGATATTCATTGATACACCTTGGCGGGACTATCTGCTAGGAAAGAGCTCAGCTTTGACCTCATCGGAAAAACGAGGTGCTATCTTGTTCTTTACAGAAGTTAAAAATGATGGAGGAGGTTGTGTTAGTTGCCATGGAGGAAGTTTTTTCACAGATGAAGGCTTTCATGTTGTTGCATTCCCTCATATTGGTGAAGGAGTAGATATTAAAGGAGATGATACTGGACGTTTCCTGAGAACTGGTATTTACGATGATCGCTATGCATTTAGAACTCCTAGTTTAATCAATGTCAAGCTTACAGCACCTTATGGACATAATGGTGTTTTTGCCAACTTGCGGCAAACTATCCGATACCATATTAACCCTGAAAAACAGCTGAAATCATTTGATTTCAGTTTTTCCTATTTGAAGCAAAATGGAATCAATACGACGAAGTCTAAAGAGTTTTCAAAAAAATCTTTGAAGCAGTTTGAGCGCTTTAAACAGGGAGGGGGCGTGTCTTTGGGAAGCTTTGATTTTACTAACTCCCAAGTAAATGATCTTGTTTCTTTTTTGGAGGCGCTTACAGATAGGTGTATAGAAAAGCCAGCTTGTTTGAAACCATGGCTTCCAAATGAAAGTGATCCAAGGCCAGATGACTCGATAATTTATTTTTACAAATAAATTGTAGTAATTCAGACTTAACCTGACAATTATTTTGTTGCGATTGTCAGGTTAAGTCTGAGCCAGATTCTCTATCGAGTGTAGGCATCGGTATTCGCCTACAATGCATTTCCTTTGGTGGACTCTGTCGTGGTTGGTAATCTGCCCAAAGAGATTAAAGCCACTACATTTGATTTGAAAGCCAGGATAAAGGCTGGGTTGAGATTGTTCCGTATAATGAGAAATTAATTTTTCTTAAAGGGGATGGTGGTTGCTATGATTTTGTCATTAAAGGAATGAAAAAAAGAATTTTAATCATCAAGTTTATGCGCCGTTCCTGAAACCATCTGATATACCTCGTCAAATGAATGCTCTTTATGATTTTCAGCGCTGGTATTACTTTGAGTATGCAGGCTGTCATGCCCTTGATGAGCATAAGGCTGAGCAACACTATTATCAGAATGGTGGTGAAATTCGTAACTATCCTGGTGAGTGGGAAGTTTGGAAAACTTATTTTTCTGATATCGATTTGTATGCGTATAAACCAGTTAAGGCTTCTGACAATTTTGCCCGACCTATGGACTTTTGTCGTGTTGATGCTGCAGGTAAACAACTCAATATTTCTCAATTAATCACCATTGATGAAATTATTAAATTTTCAAACCAAAACCCAGAATATTTTGAGCATAGAGAGGCAATAGAAAGGCATAAGCCGGATCGTTTGGATACAATGAATGCTGATAAAGCAGAGCTGCCTGCTGCCGTTACCTGGTTTGACGCTTGTATGTATCTTTCCTTTCTTGAAAAAAAACATGGCTTGCCATTACGTCTACTCAAGCTGGATGAGTATAGAGCGATTAGAGAAGAATGTTCTGCGGGTGACGGTACCGAGGATTCCAGCTTATTAGAATATTGCGATGATAAGGGTAAGCAGTATGGCGCTAGACCTCCTTATATGGCGGAGTCTGATTTTCAGGCTTTAACTTGTAAATACACTGAAGAACCAAAATTTCTTGAGCATACGTCAGGTTTGAAATTTGTTGATTCAGACAGGTTCTGTGAATGGCTGAATGAGAACCCCTATGGAATGGAAGCAATTGCGATTCGATCAAGATCGCTGTTGTCTGCAAGAGGCTCGGCCAATGTTGAACGTGATCTTTTTCCAGCATGGAGTACGGGTAAATACCATTACTGCAAGATAGGGTTCCGTGTTTGCTATGAGCTAGCTTAACAGTCAATATTCGATGAGCACTGGGTGACGACTCAGTGCTCTGTGTCGTGGACTAATGATCCGTTCAGTCTTAAAATTTACAGATTTTCAATCAATAAAAACAAATAATTAATGGATATCCAGCTATCCGCTATACATTCGTGACATTGAATTATCTTTCTTGTCCCCCATTTTATGCTGACCAAATCAAAAACAAGGAAAGGAATGGTGAGCAAAGTTCGTGGATATAGCCGCTACCAAAAGCAAATTATCAAGCGCTTACAACAAACTTTGGGTGCTGATACTCCTTTCAGGCATGAACGAACCAATAACAACCATCTTAAAGTATTGATTCAAGGTGCAGACAAACCCTGCTTTACCAGTTCAACACCATCGGATAACAAATCAGCTGATAATTTCATTGCCGACGTAAAACGAATTATACGTGAGATAAATACCCTTACTTCAAATGATACCGACTGCAGCTCTGCTAATTCGGTAGAACAAGCGGGCGAGTGTAAGGTGGTGCAAGTGGATCAAATTACGCTTTCTTGTATTAAGCTGATCAGGCGCAAAATCGAGCAGATTCAACTAGAAGAATCTGAGTCGATCAAAACAAAATTGCATTTATCAGAATTAAAAAAGTTTCGATTACAGGTTGCTGATGAAACAATCAAAGCCAATGCTGGTAGCAGTAAAATTTACCTTACAGGCAAACAAATTAATCATATAAAAAACAAATTACTGCAGCACCTTAATTTTATGTTGCCGACAACTGCTGATTATGCAGAGAAGTTGCAAGTTAATGAGGCCGATAGACCGCTTTCCAATAATAAAACCACAAAACCACACGCAGCGAATCATGCTATGAATAACCCAAATGTGCTTTCAGAACTCAAACCTCTAGCAGGCATCGTTAAAAAAACAGTATCCCCCTCAAGTGCTAGGCCTCAGCCTGTAATACTACCAATTTCGGAGTCTACTGATGCGCCAGAGCCGAACGTTATTGGCAGCCCCAGCAATCACTTCAAAGCTGAAGTAAGCGATGAGATGCTTTGCGATGATTCCGTTTCAGAATGGCTAAACCAGAATGCAGCTGCACGCATAAATGCACTTAGGCAACTCAATAAGCTGCAATTGGAGCATTTGGCGCAAGACGTTCAAACTGCGATTACCGCAAACCGTGATCAAGCAATTGATGAGGTAGTGTCTTTGATTCAGTCACAAGATTTGCCGTTTGAATTGATCCAGCAAAAGCTTGAAGGTAAAACCGCTTAAAAATTTTTGATGCTGTTGGTAAGGGTTGTCTTGGACATTACGGCCAGCTTTGATTTTTCATTCTGAGCCTTGGTGCTGTAACTTTGATTAAACTTGGAATATTAGGTTGATTCAGCCTAGCAGCAACGATTTAACAAGTACCTACCCTTGGCAATGGTGATTGATCGTGCTCAGTCACAGACAACCTGCAAACTTTACCCGTTATTGTTATTATTGTTATTGTTATTGTTATTGCTACCTATACCACTTGAACTATTGCCGCTTGAACGACGCCCACTTGAAGCATTATCGCCTTTCATTTGATAATCTGTAGTGTTGAGGTAGGCATAAGGATTAATTTCCTGAATATGCTGACCATCAAACTTCACCACTCGGTCATTATTCGATTCAAGAGTATGGCTTGCCATCTGCTTACCATTTTCAATAAACATTAACTGGCCACGATCAAAAATTACTTCTCGTTTTGGACTGATCAAACGATGGTCAATAAAAGTATGCAACGCTTCAACTAAAGCATCAGAAGCAGGAGCATTAAGATAAGTCAAAAAAGAATGAACCTGAGTGTGGTGATTTAGCATTATTTATTCCTTAATCCAGTAGAACTCGATATTTTGAAATGGCAAGTTAATCGCCTGAATATGATAAAAGGCATTATTTCTTTGTTTTTCATAGTGATAACGTCGCAAGAAATGGGTGGTCACCAGTAGGTTGTTTATCACACTATCTTCAAAAGCATGGGTGCTCAATGCTAAAAACGGCTTTAAATCAAAACTTAGGGTGCCAGGTTGATTTAAGTTGCTGTGCTGCAACTGATCAGAAAACACTTCTAGAGTATAAGTGTGGGCCTGCTTGGTTCGTTGCTCGTCACCATAGATAACAGGAGTATCTTTTAATAGCTGTAAGTGCAGCGTATTGCGAATCGAGTCAGCGCATGCAGCTTGCAAAAAGTTCTTGTGAATATGAATGGCTATATCATCAGTTGCACATAACGTAAGTATGTCGCGACTACTTTTTAGAATCTGCGACTGCAAATCGATAAACGCCCCATTTACACTTAACTTAACTTGCTCGGAGCTATATAGGCTTTGTAGTGTTTCATCCGCCATAATCAGATCGAATAGGCTGTTTCCTGGATCATATAAATCATTGGGCAGAATAATACGTTTGCGGTCTGGAATAAGATCACTTGAAATCAGGTGCGGGTGCATGTCCACGGTATACACCGTTACTGCTTCTTTTTTTTCTGCCTGAGGAGTGGCTGGATACAACGCAGGATAGTTTCGATAAATTTCCTTTTGCAGTGCACAGGTATATGACTTAGCAGACTGCTGTTCATGTTTGACATAAGCGCAACCTGTATGACAGGTCGACAAATATTCGCATTGCTTACAGTCTTCATGTAAACCTTGAGCGCGATGAACATTGCTAATATTTTGACTCGCAATTTCCATGATAGATTCAATACTGTCATTGAAAATATTGCCATAATGAAAAGGTGCACTTCCTTGACCGCGAACACAGGAAAAAATATCGCCATCACTTTGTAATAGAAAAAACTTTTCTCCACAGTTAAAAGCATTGGTACAATAATTTGGCGTAAATTCATCAAACCAATGTTTGTGAAAACCGGGTTCAAGTTCAGTGCCGGTGAACGCTGATTTTAGCTGTTGGTAGAATGAGACTTGATCCTGGTCACTCACCGCTTTAGTTTCTAAGTTTTCTTCGCCTAAATATTTTTCGGCATTGTCTAAAGATTCAAATCCAAACATGAAATTGAAATTATTCATATCAATACCGACCTGCTGATGAAGGTACCAGATATCTTTAATAATCTCATCAACATACTGTAAATGCTCAGCATAAATTACAGCGGACATTTTTTTGTTATATGGGTAATCTGCCAACAAACGGATATTGCTCAAGGTTCGCTTAAGTGTTGATCCGCCCTTTTTGGTCACTCGGTATTTATCATGTAAAAAAAGCGGTAAATCTAGGCTGGCACTAATTGAAACATGCTGTTCTTGCATCAGGTCGTAGTGCTTGTCAAAGTTATACAAGTTAGTCTTAATGTGCGGGTGGTTTTTCTTAAAACCATGTCGGTTCAGAACTTCTTTTTCTCGTTGGTAATAATTTTTTATATAGCTAAAAAGATCATTCAGAACATGACCTGGTAGAGTAGTAACTTCTCCACCATGCAGTGAAATATTAAATGGCGTATAACCAGCTTTCTGAAATTTATCAACACCTTCCTGCAATGTTGATAATGCACGGCCGAAGTCTTTCTTTAATAAACTTTGGTCTGTCTGTTTACCCAAATAGCAGTAACGGCAACCGAGATTGCAGTAGATCGTAGGTACATAGAGTAGGTGAATCAGTTTTTCAGTTGATGGCATGATAATTTTTTTATAAGTCGTGAGCGAGTACGGCAACACTCAGAGAATTGTCGGCGATTTAACGAATAAATAAACATATCCCAATACTGTTCACTCCAGAACTGATGCTCACTTAGTCGCCCTTCTTGTATAAAGTCTAACTTTTTCAAAATACTCAGGCATTGGTAGTTATAAGCAAACACTTCACAATATAGTTTTCTGTATTTTAAATCGATAAATAGGTGTGACAAATATAAATATGCTGATTGTAAGCATTGAGATGTATTCATGTATGCTTTATCAATGCAGATACATATATTGCTCGTCATGTTGGCGTAAGCAATGTTATAGCAATAGGAAAAACCCAAAATACATTGGTCTTTACGGCGAACAATCACCTTAAAATGGTCCCAACGATGGTGAATCCGACGCATCAGTCGATCGGCAAATTTTTCAAAACTCACAAGCGGCAAGTTAGGTGCCCATAAGTGTTGAGTTTGCGAGTTAAAGCTGATTCGGTAAATTTCGGACAGGTCACAATCTTGAACATCGCGCAAGCTAATCAACTCACCCTGAATGTAGCCATAGTTTGGGGCTGATACTGCTGTGGTTGAAGACATCTTTGCTCCCGAGTTCACCGCTTTACATTCTGATAAGTACTGGTGCCTCACTCTTATCGGACAACGATCGCAATATTATACGTAAAAAGCGGCAATTTACATATAATAAAGCATGAAAATCTAATCAAACTTTATTCTCCAGTGGGAAGGTTAAACCCATAGGCTTTAGCTGGTGGGTTTTGAGTTATATAACCATTTCAACCTTTTCAATATTATCTGGACGATTGGGCGCCATCAATTAATAATGGAGTTGAATTCTACATAACGGGTTTACAAGCGCTATCTGATGCTGTGGCAGAGCTTTGTAGCGGCAATAATTAGCCCACAAAACTTGAGGCTGATAAAAAACTGTTTGGAATGTTTCATAAATGAACCTGTATCTGCATTGATAGCGCTTGGAAAGCTACTTGTGAACAACACAAGATTCCTTGTAATGATCTGGACTTCGCATTGCCAGAACCCATGCAGCAAGTGATGCTGGATTATTAAATCTGAATGAGTAAAACCAATCAAGTAATCCCAAATCGGGTCAAAAAAATTTACCAGATCGTTTTATAGAAGCAGGAGATAGTATGGGCGGTCAAACAACCGAGCTTTGGATTCAGTTTGCCAAAGCTGCTGTTTTAAAACAGGTGAAACAATGGTTGGCTCAGGATAGTCGCCCGGGCTGGGATGATGATTTGCCAGCGCATCAGCAGCACTTATTTGATACCATCGAGCTTTTGCCTGACTCGCATTCTATGCAGAGCGCCGCTGGCAACCAGTTAAAGCTTTACTTTGAAAATAACGAAGATGACGAAATTGAAACCCTGATGCGCTTTTGTTTGAAAACACTGCCAGAGCAAGATGCAGCGCTATGGGCTGCCAGCTTGACCTCACAAAATGAAGACTTACGTTTTTTTTGGTGGCAGCAACACCAAGACACCTATCAGGAGTACGATTTGTCAGGCGTCAATGGTCCAGCTGAGATTTGTGGCACCCGGTTAACTCAAGAACAATGTTTTGCTGATAATGCATTGAAAAATTTTATAAGTGTTTTTTTAATGAAAGATAATTGAAAATTATGATACGAATCCACGTAATTAAATCTCTCTCCTCACCTGAGGGTGTCAAAGCCTCTGTACAGCATGGTTCGTTGTTAAGCAATATAAAGCTGACCTAGCTTCAATGATCAAATAAATTTCTTGCTTGCATGCGAAGCTCTTTACTAGCGTTGTTATAGCTAACCATCAGCGAAGCAAGCTGGTCATCTTCGCAATAGAAGTAGGCAGTAGGTACTTCAAGATACGCAGCCAACTTTTTTAGAATCGAAAAGCCAGGTTCATGTCTGCCTTTTTCGTACTGATTCATTCTGGTGCTCGCTACTGATGGATCAAGCCCAATCGAAATACCAAGTTGCTTTTGAGAAACACTCTTTCTCTCTCTTGCTTCCTTCAGCCTAGTGCTGAAAGGAGAATCGTTGCCGCTCTCTATACTCAAATCATTTACTGCTTTGTCAGAAAACTAAGATTCTCTTAGACCCCTGACTCCACGCATACTAAGTAATACTTAGTAGAGGTAGCTCAATTGTTTAGCAGATATAATTGATTTTTTTATCAATAAAATCAATTACCTTCCATCGGCAAAGGGATCGTGATGAAAAAAAGAGAATTGCAAACTAAGTATTGCTTAGTTTGCGTGGTATGTGCTGATATGGAAAAAAAGAGAGAAACGTACAGTATTGATTTTAAAATACAGACTGTGAGAGCCCTTGGAAGAAACGGATCTGACCTCATTAAAACCTCGAAGGAGATAAGAGTTAACATTGCGACGTTAAGAGGTTGGGCAAGAACTGGCTTACAAGGATTGGTCAAATTGAAGGAGAGAGACTTACCAATGGAAGAGATAAGTAATTTAGCAAATGGGGAGGAGTTTGAGTTCAGGCTATTAATTCAAGAAAATCAGCATTTAAAGCGAGAAAATGAGCTGCTCAGGAAGTTTGCGAAAATGTAAAGGGTAGGCATCTCTCTTGCTGCATAGCGTATGAGGCGAGAGTATTAAGAGAAGAGGTTGTCTATCTACTTGGGGTGATGATCGCCTTTAAGGGTAGATGTATTTGAAAAACCCAGAACCAGCATGAGGTTCTGGGTTTTTTTTTGGCTTGCATTAATAGAAGAATGACAAGCTGCAAATATGGTGTCCCCTACAGGATTCGAACCTGTGTCTAAAGCTTAGGAGGCCCTCGTTCTATCCAGCTGAACTAAGGGGACAGTATAAAATTTAAGTGGTAACACACTTCCAATGTGGTAAGTGAGTATACGCTAATTGGTCATGTTACCACATAAAAAACTTATGTTTTTCAACGCTCTTGCTCGCTTGAAAGTCTAACTGGTAATACCTAGGGGGTTAGACGCCCTCTATCCATTGAACTACGGGAGCAAATTGTTTGTTTTCTCTGACTTAATCGTCAGTAGAGTGCAAGCAGTACAACTTCGGCCTTATAAACCGACAACAAAACACCGCACGATTATTCCGTGCAAAACTGTCGGCAATTCTACCTGCTCAACTGCATGATGGAAAGTGGCATAATAAGATAATGCTGGATTGATTATCTAGCTAACTGGAAGTCGCTTGAATTTAAATAAGAAAAATTAAGCGCTGTGATTATAGGTCGCGTTTCGATTTCGAGTTAATTGGCCGCTGCGACTATAGCTGGTGTTATGCGTATTGCCGGTAATCAAATCGATTGAGCGAGATAGGCTGGCATTGGCCAATCGTGCAATATTTCCATTTACGGTTATAAGCTTTTGGCATTCAATCAAATTTTCTTTTAACTCAAGCCATAAGTTTGCTGCTGCAGTGTCTTTTTCTGCCAAAGTCGGGTTGCCGCTGGCGAATAAGTTGGCAATGTCTTTTTCCAGCGCCTCAGTGTGCTGGGAAACCTTGCGGGTGATCTGTTCCAAATCACTGGATGATGCAGCGGTCAGAATAGCATTTTGCTGTTGTAGCAATTTTAACCAAACTTCGACTCTGTATTTCAGGTTGTTAAGCGCTTCAATCATTGCATATCCTTGCTGCTGGTTATTTTAGATTGCCCAGCGCTTTAGTCTCTGAAGGTTTAATTTCCCGCTTCGCAAAATGAAGGCGAGAGGACTGGCCTACGGCTTTTTAATTACTCAGTCTCTTTGCCACTGGCGATCATTTTATTTGCTAGTTGGTCAAAATCTATCTGATAGCTACCTTCTTCCAGTGCGCTGCGAATTGCATCTACTTTGCCTTGGTCAATATCCGGAGCCTGAGTAGTGGCAGCATGGAATGCCTGCATTAACTTTGCTTCTGCACTGACTTTTAGCTGACTAGAACTTTCTTGGTCAGTATTCGATTTTACAGTAGCGCCTGCATTAATACCTTGGCTATCCTGGCTTTGTTGGGTCTTTTGCTGTTGCGCCCGATTAAGCGGATTGTTTCCACCAAAACCATTAATTTGACTCATGAGAGGCTCCAAAACCTGATCTATTGACTTACTATCGGCACACAAATTTAAAGCTTTAGCTTTTTTTCATCAAATTTAGGCCGGTTCGTATTTAGAAATGATCAAGCCTGAATCTATCAATTTATGCTAATCAATTCTGACAATACCCGGCCCAATCACCACACCTTCAACGGTTTTTCCTGAAGACAAATTTTTGACAGCCACTATGCTGTTTAATTCGGCATTTGATAGTGCTTTGCCTTTCATGGCGACCGACAGCCCTCGTGCATTGGCAACCAGTTTAACCGGTTGGTTACGATTGATCAGCCAGTTTTTCTGTAAATGGTTGCCAGTCACTGGCTGACCGGAGCTAATGCCGCGTTTTAATGTTCTGCCGAGCACTTGTTCTAGTCGGGTGAACCATCCGTTGCGCAAACGATTAGTTTGCTGTGATTCAATTTTAATATCGCTGAGCGATATGACATCGCCACGATTTAATCGATTAACGACCACCACCACAGGTTCAGTTCGAACCGTTTTTACCGAAACATAAACTTTCCATGATGGCTGGCTGCATTTCACTGCAACAATTTGCTGCGTTGTCTGCGCTTTACCGTGTGTTTTGGTTTCAAGCGGATTTTGACATAAGGCAAGCTTAAGTCGGTTATCTAGTTTTCCTGCCTTGGCGGTGAATGAATTCCCCGCGTTTTCGGTAAAATGATTTTTTACATGGAACTCCGCAGCATTACTGATCGTCTGTAGAGGTTGCCATTGATCGGCTTTCGCATAACTGGTTGCGCTTAACATTAAAGAAACCAGATAGCATGTCGATAGAAAAAGTGTCTTAAGCTGCATCTTTTTGCCATGGATTGGGTGACAGAAAATTGTCACTGTTTTATGCAATAAAAGATAAAGCAATTTTGATGCCGCTAATCTTATCAAGGAGTATTTCATGGCCGGCGTACTGGATACTGTCAATCAGCGAACCCAGTTGGTGGGACAAAACCGGCTCGAGTTGCTGTTGTTCAGATTGCATGGAAGACAACAATTCAGCATCAACGTGTTTAAGGTTCGGGAGGTTATTCAATGCCCGAGGCTGACAGCACTTCCACATAGCCACCCGGTGGTTCGTGGCGTTGCGCATATTCGTGGCAATACTATCCCTGTTATGGATTTAGGAATGGCGATTGGTTCTCCACCAGTCGAAGATCCAACCAAATGTTTTATGATTATTACTGAATATAATCGAACTATTCAGGGTTTTTTGGTAGGCGGTGTTGAACGAATCGTTAATGTCAATTGGGGTGAAATTCATCCACCACCAAAGGGCACTGGTCGAAATAACTACCTGACAGCGGTTACCGAAATTGATAATCAATTGGTAGAAATTATCGACGTTGAAAAAGTACTCGATGAAGTTTCACCACGATCGGTGCAAATATCTTCCGATATTAATATCGAGGTGCAACAGCATTTGCCACAGCATATATTAGTGGTCGATGACTCTTCGGTTGCCCGTAAACAAATTTGTCGCACATTGGCTCAGGTCGACCTGGAAACCACGACTGCCAATAATGGCCGCGAAGCGCTAGAACTGTTGAAGTCTTGGGCCGATGATGGCATGGATATTCACAAACAACTTTTGTTGGTCATATCAGATATTGAAATGCCAGAAATGGATGGATACACCCTGACCACCGAAATTAAAAGTGATCCGCGCTTAAAAGACTTACATATTATTTTACATACTTCTTTAAGTGGTGTTTTTAATAATGCGATGGTTGAGAAGGTTGGGGCAGATCAGTTTATTGCCAAATTCCAACCAGACGAACTTGCTGGGGCGGTAATGAAATATGCGGATAGCAAAAAAATTATGGAGCAGTCTAGGTAGATGCCTTTAAGTCAAAAATCTCTGGAAACCGGTAGTGGTGCAAAAGCTTACCAGGAATTCCGGCAATATCTGGAGCGAGTCTGCGGCATTGAATTAGGTGCAAATAAAGCCTATTTGGTGAGTAGTCGTCTTTCTGAAATTGTTCGCCAGCAAAATATGACGAGCCTTCAGGCGCTGGTAGATCGTTTGAAGTTGGGGCGTGATTTAACGCTGCAAAAATTAATTGTCGATGCGATGACCACGAATGAAACCCAGTGGTTTCGTGATGGCTATCCATTTGAAAAACTCAAAAAAATGCTTGAGCCTAGCTTAGCTAAAAATACTATCTCGCCATTACGAATCTGGTCGGCTGCTTGTTCCAGCGGCCAAGAACCCTATTCGATTGCGATGGTGCTAAGCGAGCTTAAAGCGAGCTGGCCTGCATTGAATCGGCCGATTCAGATTGTCGCCACCGATATTTCTGATCAAATGCTCGGCATTGCTAAAAAGGGTGTTTATAACACCTTGGCAATTAGAAGAGGCTTACCAGTAGCTCGATTAAACCGCTTCTTTAAAGAAGTCGACAATGGTCATATGGAAATTTCTGCTGACGTGCGAAAGATGGTTAGCTTCGAGCGAAAGAATCTATTAGATTCTTTTGTATCGATGGGGCAATTTGATTTGATTTTTTGTCGTAATGTACTGATTTACTTTACCCCAGAAAATAAAGCAGACATTATTCGGCGAATGGCGGCACAAATTAAGCCAAATGGCTATTTCGTGCCAGGTTCTTCAGAATCGTTAACTGACTTTGATGATATGTTAACCATGCAAAACTTGGTTCCGGGCATTGTTTACCAGAAAAAATAGTTCTGACTGATTCAGTCATTTTTTTTAGCAGTCCTTCCCAGCATTCGCTGATTAAAAGGCAGCGGCATTTTTTTGCCGCTGCTTTTTTTTATGGCTATTAATCTAGAAAATCTTCTTTTGTTTTGATTGCAATCTATTGAAAAAAAATAACAAAACCCTTCTTGGCACATTCTTTGTAGTTATCTCTTTGTAGTTCTCATGATTAGCAATTGAGTGGAGAGGCGAAGATGGCGATCGGTCTTGATAAAGCACTGGGTATTCATGCTCAAGCGTTGCAGGTTAGGGCGCAGCGGGCGGAGATGTTGGCTTCAAATTTGGCCAATGCGGAAACACCCGGTTACAAGGCGCGCGACATCGATTTTCGCCAGGCATTGGCAGGTGCACAGCAAAATATAGTTAAGCCTGCCACTTCAGCTAATACCGTGAGTGCAATGAACCAAACACACCAGAGTCATATTGCCGGTAATGCAATAACCTCAAGCAGTTCATCTCTGGAAGATGCCTTTATGCGCTATCGATTGGTGGATCAACCATCGTTGGATGGTAATACCGTCGACCCACATAAAGAAAAAATGCAATTTACTGAAAATGCCATGCAGTACCAGACTTCTCTGCAGCTGTTGAGCGGTAAAATTAGCGGCTTGCGCCGAGCCATTAAAGGAGAATAGCCATGTCCTTGAACCGAGTAATGGATCTCGCTTCAACGGCGATGAGTGCCCAGTCACTGCGATTGAACACTACCGCCAGTAATTTGGCGAATGCCGATACCGTTAGCAGCAGCGTTAATGAAGTTTATCGCTCTCGCCAGCCAGTATTTAGCACGATTCATAACCAAGAATTGGAAAAAGAAATGTCGGCCTTGCGGCCAAATGGCGGTGTTGAAGTTTTAGGTGTAGTAGAAAGTGCTGCACCGCCTCGAAAAGAGTATCAACCCGATCATCCGTTGGCAGATGAGCAAGGTTATATCTTTCGACCTAATGTAAATCCGGTTGAAGAAATGGCCAATATGATTTCTGCATCACGAAGTTACCAGACCAATGTTGATGTCGCCGCAGCGGCGCGCGATATGTATCGCAAAACCTTAACACTGGGCCAGTAGGAGTTTAATTAATGAGTGGAATTGCCAGTTTACAGCAGCCGATAACACCCGATCGGGTTCAAGGAAACCAGTCTTCTACCGGCCAGACACAGACGCTAGGTCAAGATGCATTTTTAAAATTATTTACCGCGCAATTGGCGAATCAAGACCCAACCGATCCGGTAAAGAACGAAGCTTTTGTCGCCCAGTTAGCGCAGTTTAGTAGTGTAGAAAACTTAACTGCAGTGAATAACAAGATGGATGTACTCGCGGGCTTCTCTGCTTCTAACCAGGCGCTTCAAGCGACTTCTTTAGTGGGCAAGCATGTATTAGCACCGACCAAAGAGTTAACACTAGAAAATGCTGGAGATGATGTTTCTGGCCAAATCAATATTCCGTCAACTGCAACCAATTTAAAAATTGAATTGGTTGGTGAGAATGGCGTAACCGTGGCGACTCAAAATACCAGTAGAGTAGAAACTGGTGAGTTTAAATTTACTCTAGATAAAAAAGATCAATCACAAGGTGGTGGTGATCTCGCTTCGGGCAACTACAAAATTAAAGTAACCGCAATTATTAATGGTAAGTCACAGGCACTGGAAGCTGCAGTTAAGCAGGAAGTACAAAGCGTTACCATAGACCGAAATCAGGGCTCGATTCTATTGAATCTACCTGGTGGTAAAACAACCGGAATTAACCAGATCAACAAAATTTCTTGATCATTTCATCCATTAGTGTGGAGATTAATTTATGAGTTTTAATATTGCATTAAGTGGCTTGAAATCATCGGCCAACGATTTGTCAGTAACCAGTAACAACATTGCCAACAGTGCAACCTATGGCTTTAAAAAATCTCGTACCGAATTTGCTGATGTTTATGCGGTTTCAGCCTTCGGTAATTCAGGCACCGCGATAGGTAGTGGTGTTATTACTAGCGGTGTTACCCAACAATTTAAACAGGGTAATATGGATTTTACTGAAAACAGCTTGGATTTAGCGATTTCTGGTGAAGGTTTTTTCGTACTAAAACCTAACCTAGATACATTAGAGCCAACCTTTACCCGTGCCGGTGCTTTTACCGTAGATAAAGATGGTTATGTAGTGAGTTCGGCGGGTGAATTTTTGCAAGCATTTCAAGTGAATGACAACGGATCGGTTAAATCAACTTCGCTGTCTTCTACTCAGCCACTACGTTTACCTGCAGCGGCGGGCTCTCCAGAAGCAACGACTGAGGTTGATATTGGGGTTAACCTGCCTTCAAGTGAGCCGGAGTTAGACCCGGCCAATTTTGATCCGACAGAAACCAATACTTATACATCGTCTACCTCAGTGACTGTTTATGATTCACTGGGTGAGGCGCATATTGCCAATTATTATTACATTAAAGATGCCACTGCGACCACTGATGGTGGTCCAGTCGATCCTGAAGGAAAAAATAAAATTAGTAATGCTTGGGCAATGGTCACTTACGTCGATGGCAAGCCGGTCAATCTGGATGATGTGAGTGCACCAGATATTGCTTTTCTTGATGGGCATCCATCTCAAAAAGATGCTGCAAGCGTTTCTTTTGCTCGAGTCATTTTTAATAACGATGGTACCTATCAGCGCACATCGCCACCATCACCAATCACTGGAACCGTAGTTCCGGGTAATGTGCAGCTTGCAGGTATTAATTTAAGTACTACAAATGGTGCTAATGATTTGAAGCTGAGTATTGATATGGCCAACAATGCACCCACTCAGTTTGCTTCTGCATTTACCGTCAATAGTTTGTCGCAAAATGGTCATACGGTAGGTCGTTTAACCGGTATGGATATCGATGATACTGGCTTGGTACGTGCTAATTACACCAATGGTGAATCTTTGGCATTAGGCCGAGTTGCCATGGCTAAGTTTGCTAACAGTCAGGGGTTGAGCCAAACCGGCAACACCAGCTGGCGCCAGTCTTTGGCGTCGGGTACTGCACTGGCAGGTCAAGCGGGCACTTCAAATTTTGGCTCGATCCGTGCCGGAGCGCTGGAATCCTCTAATGTTGATATTACTTCTGAATTGGTGCATTTAATTACTGCACAGCGTAATTATCAGTCCAACGCCAAATCTATCGAAACATTTAACGCAATTACCCAGACCATTATTAACATTCGTTAAATAATCTATACCTTCAATTGCTTTGAATATAGTGGGTTTTATTTACCGGTTTTTTGTTGTTAACAATTAACCGGTATTCATTATCGAGAGAAATTAATATGGACCGGATGCTTTATATCGCCATGAGCGGTGCCAGCGAAACTATGCGCGGGCAAACCACTCACTCAAACAATCTTGCCAATGTCAGAACCACTGGATTTCGTGCGGATTTTGAGCAAGCGCGAAGCATGCCGGTGTTTGGCCCGGGCGCACCAAGCCGGGTTTATGCGATGGAAGAACGGCCAGCCACCGACTTTAGTTCTGGGCCATTAATTACCACTGA
This sequence comes from Pelagibaculum spongiae, assembly GCF_003097315.1. Taxonomy (NCBI): domain Bacteria; kingdom Pseudomonadati; phylum Pseudomonadota; class Gammaproteobacteria; order Oceanospirillales; genus Pelagibaculum; species Pelagibaculum spongiae. Next base: position 112,066 of record NZ_QDDL01000007.1, on the reverse strand, counting down.
CCGTGATTTGGACGTTGCAGTAAGAGGCGCAGGCTGGATAGGTGTTCAGTCTGTCGACGGTAGTGAAGCCTACACCCGGGCTGGAAATTTACATTTTGGCGAAGGCGGTTTGTTAATGACCGCACAAGGCCAACCAGTAATGGGTGACGATGGTCCGATTGTTTTACCGCCAGCAGATAAAGTTGAAATTGGTGAAGATGGAACAATCAGCATTGTGCCTGCCGGGCAAAGTGTTGAACAAATGGCGGTAATTAATCGGATTAAATTAACCGCGCACCCGGCGGGCGGAATGGATAAAGGTGCTGATGGCTTAATGCGTGCTCGGGATGGCGAACCATTAGAAGCCGATGGCGCAGTCCGTGTTGAGCGCGGCGCATTGGAAAGTAGCAATGTCAATGCGGTTTCAGCCATGACAGAAATTATCTCGTTATCTCGCCAATTTGAGATGCAAATTAAAATGATGAAATCTGCTGAAGAAATGGATTCAAAATCGGCACAAATTCTGCAAGGTATCGCATAGTAGCAGTTTAACGCTAGCGTAAAGCCAGAAAATGTCGGGGTTTTCGGTTTTATAAATCAAATAACCATTTTCTGACGCTATTTTTTTGGCGGATCTGAAAGGAGAAAACAATGCACCCAGCGCTATGGATTAGTAAAACCGGTCTGGACGCCCAGCAAAAAGGCATCAGCACCATTGCCAACAATCTGGCCAACGTTTCTACAGTTGGTTTTAAGCGTGACAGGGCAGTGTTTGAAGATCTTTTATATCAAACGGTTCGCCAACCAGGTGCTCAGTCTACTCAAGATACCCAGCTGCCTTCTGGATTAATGCAAGGTACTGGTGTTCGAGTCGTTGCTAGTCAAAAAATTCATACTCAGGGTGGCGTGCAGCAAACTGACAATTCGCTGGATTTAATGACTCAGGGCCGCGGTTTTTTTCAGATTTTAATGCCAGATGGTTCGATGGGTTTTACCCGTGCTGGAGAATTTCAGGTTAATGCTGAAGGTACGGTTGTTAATGCCAGTGGCCATCCGGTAGAACCGGCAATAACTATCCCGGGAAATGCACAAAGTATTACGGTTGGTGAAGATGGTGTGGTTAGTGTGTTACAGCCAGGCAACCCAGTTCCGGTTCAGGTTGGTAGTGTTCAGCTGTCTGGTTTTGTAAACCCTGCAGGATTGCAACCTATTGGAAATAGTCTGTTTATAGAAACAGCCGCATCTGGTGCACCTCAAACAGGCGTGCCAGGCACCAATGGTTTAGGTACGACTCGCCAAGGCATGCTCGAAACATCCAATGTCAATTCAGTTGAAGAAATGGTCAGCATGATTGAAGTTCAACGTGCCTATGAAATGAATTCAAAAGTGATTTCAGCGGTGGATTCGATGTTGAGCTTCGTTAACCAAACGCTTTAATCGTTTTTTAAATTATTTTTGAGTATTTTTATGCGATTAAATAAAGAGTTGTCTCTTCGGTTATTATTTAAAGCATTTTCTTTGTTGCTTTCTATAGCATTTACCATGCTTTTATCCGGTTGCTTATCTCAGCCACCAAGGCCTGATCAGCAACCTTGGGCTCCGATTGTTGTTCCGGTTGAAAAAACAAAAGTGATTAATAACGGCGCAATTTTTCAAATTCAATCGCCAGGAATGGATTTGTTTAGCGATCGCAGGGCTCACCAGGTTGGCGATATTTTGACAGTCACTTTGGATGAACAAACCAACGCGCAAAAAAGCTCAAATAGTAATCTCAGTAAAACCAATGAAGTGACTTTAGGCGCACCAACTTTATTGGGCGCACCTATCACAATTAATGGCAATAATTTGTCGGCAGGTTTGGAAGGTGAGCGTAGTTTTTCTGGAAATACCGATGCAAAACAGAGTAATAGTCTAAAAGGCAGTATTTCAGTTGTAGTAGCAGCGGTCCACGGTAATGGGCTGTTAGAAGTTCGCGGTGAGAAATGGATGACCATTAATCAGGGCGAAGAATTCATTCGTTTATCTGGCTTGGTTCGTGCAGAAGATGTAGCACCAGATAACACGGTTCCTTCAAACCGGATTGCCAATGCAAGAATTAGCTATTCGGCAACTGGCGAACAGGCAGATGTTAATACTAATGGTTGGCTAGCAAGATTTTTTAATTCTAAATACTGGCCGCTATAAATGGAGGCAAAAATGAACAAGCTTTGCGCAAAAGTTTTTGCATCGTTAATGGGTGTTTTTATTTGTATCGCACCGGTACAAGCCGACCGATTAAAAGATATGGCTGATATTGCAGGGGTTCGGAGCAATCAGCTAATTGGTTATGGTTTAGTAGTTGGCCTAGACGGTACAGGTGACCAAACCTCACAGGCAGGTTTTACCCTGCAAAGCTTTAAAACCATGCTCAGTCAGTTTGGTATTCAGGTACCGGCCGGTATGAGTGTTCAGTTGAAAAACGTTGCTGCAGTGGCGATTCAGGCTGAATTACCAGCATTTGCCAAGCCGGGTCAATCGATTGATATTACCGTTTCTTCCATTGGTAATGCGAAAAGTTTACGTGGTGGCAGTTTGTTACTCACTCCATTGCGTGGTGCGGATAGCGAAATCTATGCAATGAGCCAAGGTAATTTAGTGGTGGGTGGGCTAGGTGTTAATGGCAATGATGGTTCCCGAATCAGCATTAATATTCCCAGTGCCGGTAGAATTCCAAATGGTGCAACGGTTGAGCGAATGGTGAAAAATCCATTTGGTGAAGGCGATAGCATTGTTTTTAATCTAAAGCGCTCAGATTTCACTACTGCCAGAAGATTGGCAGATGTGATTAATGAATTTATTGGTAGTCAAACGGCACGCCCGTTAGATGCCACTTCAATTCGGGTCAGTGCTCCAAGAGATCCTTCCCAGCGGGTTATGTATGTTTCGGTATTAGAAAATCTTGAAGTACAACCGGCAGAAGAAGTCGCAAAAGTCATTGTTAATTCACGAACTGGAACCATTGTTATTGGCCGACATGTCAGCTTGTCTCCAGCGGCAATTACCCATGGTAGTTTAACCGTGACCATTGCAGAAAATCCGAAAGTCAGCCAGCCTAATCCGCTTTCACAAGGCGAAACGATCGTTGTGCCTGATTCTGAAATTAGCGTAGCCCAGCAAGACAGTAAAATGTTTTTATTCGAGCCAGGCGCTTCACTTTCTGATTTAGTCTCGGCAGTTAATCGGGTAGGTGCGTCTCCCGGTGATTTAATGGCGATTTTAGAAGCCTTAAAACAAGCCGGTGCGTTAAGAGCCGATTTGGTGGTGATCTAATGCAGCTGGCTAATGAAAATTACCTAGCCAGTGATGTTCGTGGACTGGCTGACTTAAAGCGCCAGGCTGGCCGAAACAACCCAGAAGCAACGCGAGAAGCTGCGCGTCAATTTGAAGGTCAATTCTTTAAAATGATGCTGAAATCGATGCGTGAAAGTAATGCAGTGTTTGAAGAAGGTAACTTCATGCATAGCAATGGTGAAAAAGTCTACGAGCAGATGATGGATGATCAGCTGGTAGATCGGATGACACGTTCTGGCAGCTTAGGTCTGACAGATATGATTGTTGACCAGTTACAGCGAGCATCCAAAAAAGTTGATGCAGTAGCACCAGAGACATTAAATGTACCGCAAAGAAATCAATGGTTATCACTAAAGCAGTTGCAAAACAAAATAGTTGCTAGCCCAATTGAAAATAATAGCTCGGCCAATAAAAGTCGTTTTTCGCAAGCGCTTTCTGATGCACAAATGCCAGCAACAAACTTTTCTGACCCTGCCGATTTTGTTCGTCAGTTAATGCCAATGGCTAAAACGGCAGCAAACAAATTAGGTGTTAAGCCAGAAGTACTGATTGCTCAAGCGGCGCTTGAAACCGGCTGGGGCAAAAAGATGGTTAAAGGTGTGGACGGTAGTGGCAGCAATAACCTGTTTAATATAAAGGCCGATCATCGCTGGCAAGGGGGGCGGGTACAGGTATCGACACTGGAGTTTCGCGGTGGTGTGGCGAAAAAGGAAATGGCCAGCTTTCGTGCGTATCCAAATTTAAAATCAAGCTTTAATGATTATGTCGATTTTATTTCACAATCACCGCGCTATTCGCAGGCAATGAAAAACACTTCTGATAGCAAAGCTTATTTATCTGAGCTGCAAAATGCTGGTTATGCAACCGATCCAAATTACGCAGCAAAAATTCAAAGAATCGCTGAAGGTGAACACTTCACTAGCGAAGTAAATGTGAATCTAGGAGTGCAGGGCTAATGGCAGGAATGATGCAGACAGGCTTGTCTGGCTTAACAGTAAGTCAGGCAGGATTAAGCACGACCAGCCACAATATTGCCAACGTTAACACGCCAGGTTATAGCCGTCAGCGTGTATTCCAAGATGCTCGCATTCCCGATTTCAGTGGTGCCGGATTTATTGGTACCGGTGCGGAAATGAGTAATATTCTTCGCAATTATGACCAGTTTGCAGTGATGCAGGTTTGGTCAAATACCACGACCGCCAATCAGTATGATTACAGCTACAACACCACCAGCCAGATCGATAAATTATTGTCAGACTCTTCGACCGGACTGGCAGATTCAATGCAGCATTTGTTTACTTCAATGCAGGGGGTTGCCAATAATCCATCGGACCCTGCAGCACGTCAGGTGATGTTAGATCGAAGCCAATTACTAGTCGATAGAATGGAAAGTCTAGATAAACAATTGCTTGAATCGGGTAATCGAATTAATTCAGCAATTGATGGCTCAGTCACCATAGTTAATTCACTGGCAGAGCAAATTGCAGCTATTAACGTTGAAATTGATAAAATTAGTGCCGGTTCTAATTTTCAGCCAAACGATTTATTAGACAAACGCGATGACATGATTCGTGAACTCTCGGAATACACTTCAGTCAAGGTGCAAACCGGTGAGCGTTTAATGGTCGATGTTTTTATTGGCACGGGTCAATCTTTGGTATTGGGCGGGGCTAATAACACCTTAAAAACATCGCCTGATCCCGGTGATCCACTAAACAGATCGATTCAAATTACCAGCAATACCGGTGATATCGATATTACCGATACCATTACTGGCGGTAAAATCGGTGCAATGAAAGAACTGAAAAAAACCGCAGTAGAAGAAACTCAAAATGAGCTTGGGCGGTTGGCTTTAGTGATCCAACAGACCATGAATGAACAGCAAAAACTCGGTGTTGATATTAATGGTCAATTGGGTGAACCATTATATAGCGATGTAAATAGCCAGCATTTAAAAGACGCGCGTGGGCAGGCGTATTTAACCAATAATGGCGCGGCAAAAGCTTCTGTTTCTATTGATGATGCGAGTAAACTAACCACCAGTGATTATACGGTTAAATTTATTGGTGATGTAGATAATGATAAATATAAATATTTGGTTACCCGTAAAAACCCTGAAGAGACTTTTGAGATAGATACCACAGAACAAGCTGATCCGTTATTAATAAAAATTGCTGGCGGTACTGCACCGAATGATTTTGATGAAGGTTTTTCAATTGAATTATCAGAAGCGCCAGCTGTGGGTGATAAGTTCCTGATTACACCTACCCGTCATGGACTAACTGATTTTCAACGTCGGATTGATGACCCAGAAAAAATTGCAGCAGCAGTGCCCGTCACTAACGTTAATGCTGAAACTAATGCCGGTGATAGCAGAATTCAAAATCTGAAGTTTGTAGAAAGAACCGGCGATGGTTCTGGCTGGAATAGCTTGAAAGATATCACGCTGACTTTTCAGGATGCGATCGATTTTGATGGCGATGGTACTCCAGACGGCCCTGGGTTTACTTTGTCAATAGATGGTGGTGTAACAACGACCGCTAGTATTCCATATAATCAAGCAACAGATGAAACAGTAAAGGGCTACCAAATTGAAATTGCAGACTTGGGTAAAATTGAATTTAATCTAGCTGGCACACCACAGGCAGGCGATAGCATCAAGATTTCTGCTAACCGAAGCGGGCAAGGTGATAATAGAAATATGCAGCTAATGGCCGGTTTAAAAGATCAAAATCTAGTCAATGGCCGCACATTAACTGAAGCCTACGGGCAAACCGTGTCACGGATTGGAGCTCAAGGTGATAATGCAAAAATCAATATGGATGCTAGCAAAACCTTGTTGAATTTAGCGAATCAGAATCAGCAATCGATTTCTGGCGTCAATCTGGATGAAGAAGCCACTCGATTAATGCAATACCAACAGGCTTATCAGGCATCGGCAAAAGTGATTTCGGTCGCTGATGGTGTGATTCAAACATTGTTAGATGCGATTCGAGTTTAAGAGGTATTTTTAAATGCGTATATCAACTTTACAAATGTATAACAGCACTCTGTCGCAAATAAATAAGTCACAATCGGAAATGTCTGATATTCAAGTACAAATGTCGACGGGTAAAAGAGTCAATCAAGCATCTGACGACCCTTTAGCAATGGCACAGATCATTGTGTTAGATCAAGAAATCAATCAGTTGGAACAGTTTCAAGGTAATGCTAATTTCGCAGAAAATCGATTGGCTTTAGAAGACAGTACGCTAGATGCTGTTACGAGCAGCTTGCAGCGGATTCGAGAATTAATGATCAGCGCCAATAAAGAATCATTGTCGCAAAATGACCGCGACATTATTGCTCAGGAAATGCAAACACAATTAGAACACGTCACTGGCTTAGCCAATACGCGCGAAGCAAATGGAGAATATTTGTTTTCCGGTTTTCAAAGCCAGCAGCAGCCTTTTACTGTCAACCGTGAAGGTATTTATTCTTACCAAGGTGACAATGGCAGCCGAGAAATAGAAATTGGCCCAAATGCTCGAGTCATTACCAATCATCCAGGTAGTGAAATCTTTGTAAATATAGAAACAGCTGGCGCACCTCGAGTAGTTGCTGGTGTAGCTAATACCGGAACCGCTACGGTAGAAAGTCGAGTTAAAGGTGCTTACTCAGCGACTCCGTTACAGGTTAAAATTGTCGATGAAGGTGCTGGACCAGAAATAGTAGCGAGTGATCTCGCAGGTAAACAACTTTTTCCAAAACCTGGTGATCCAGCTTTCGCTTATGACTCAACAAAAGGTGCTGCGATAGTCGTTGATGGTGTAGAAATAATTATTTCTGATGGAGCCAAAACGAATGATACATTTGGTCTGACATTTGGCGGCAACCAAGATTTATTTACCACCGTGAGTAATATCATTCAGGTTTTAGAAGATCCAGATAGTGGCACTGAAGCAGATACAGTTCGCATGGAAAGTCTTGGTAGATTATTAAATGATTTAGATTCTGGTATGAATAATATTTCACTACAGCGAGCGGAAATTGGTTCGCGATTAAATAGTGTAGATACCGAGCGAGAAGTAAATGAAGGATTAAGTCTTTTCGATAAAACATTACGCTCAAATTTACGAGATGCCGATTTTGCGACGCTTGTCACAGAATTAAGTGTCAAACAAGCATCGCTACAGGCATCAATGAAAAGTTTTAGTTTGGCGCAAGGCAGCAGTCTTTTTGACTATATCTAACGTAAAACAGTATTGTGTCAATAAACTGACATGTGACATCCAGTAAGCTTCACCCCAATACAAGAATGTCCCGTATTGGGGGAGAAAATGGCTCAGGAATTCAAACTACTATGCATCGACGATGATGCACAGCGCAGAAGAGATTTGCAGTTACTGCTGAATTTTATGGGTTTTTCTGCGGATGCATATAGTGTGGATCAGTGGTTGGATATTGCGAATAAAGACCAGGATGTTTTAATTTACCTGGTTGGAAATGCAAACAAAAACACCCAAACTAACAAGCTATTACAGACACTCCCTGATTTTATTGGCGATGCGGTTGTGCTGGGGATTAGTCCAGATTTACAGCTGGCACCATTTAAATCACAAGCAGAAAAGTTATTGTTTGATCATATGCCATGGCCGCTATCCCGTAGCCAAATGTTAGATATGATTCAACGCGCGCGTCGTTATCAAACGATGAAAAAGCCGTGTTCTGTGGCTGCGATCACACGTTTGGCAGGCCAAAGCTCTGCGATGTCAGAAATCCGACAATTAGTGTCACAAGTTGCAGATTGCGATGCCAATGTTCTGGTATTAGGCGAATCGGGTACCGGCAAAGAAGAAGTCGCTCGTAGCTTACATGAAGCATCTTGTCGTAAAGAAGGGCCTTTTGTACCGGTGAATTGCGGTGCAATACCAGGTGAGCTTTTAGAAAGCGAATTGTTTGGCCATGAAAAAGGCGCTTTTACTGGAGCAATCAGCGCAAGAGCCGGTCGATTTGAACTTGCAAAAGGTGGCACGTTATTTCTTGATGAAATAGGCGATATGCCACTACAGATGCAAGTCAAATTATTGCGAGTACTTCAAGAGCGCACTTTTGAAAGAGTTGGCGGTAATAAAAGCATTGCCTGTGATGTGCGGATTGTTGCTGCAACGCATCGGGATTTGGAAACGCTTATTCGAAAAGGCGACTTTCGAGAAGATTTATATTATCGACTTAATGTTTTTCCGATAGAAGTGCCCTCGCTCCGCCAGCGCTTGCAAGATTTACCCGAATTATTTGATCGATTGGTATATCGATTAACTAAACAAGGTCGACCAGGTGTCACGCTTTCTGCTGAAGCGATCATTGCGCTGCAGAATTGCACTTGGAAAGGTAATGTTCGTGAGTTATCGAATCTGATTGAACGTTTGACCATTTTATATCCCGATTCGGTCGTCGGATATCATGATTTGCCCGAACGTTACCGTCAGGGTGAAATTCCTGAAGAAACACCACGTTATGAGGCACCTCCGGGGTTGGAAAGTCAGTTATTAAATCAGCCAGTTAACTTAGATGAGCTACCACCTTTGCCAGATGATCAATGGATTGTTGACGAACCTATGGCTGCACCTGTTTTAAAAACCGAGCTACCTGAAGGTGGGCTTGATCTAAAAGAGCATTTAGCACAGATTGAAATTGAAATCATTGGCTTAGCTTTAGAGCAAAGTGGTGGTGTGGTTGCCAGAGCTGCCGAGCAATTGAAAATGCGCCGAACCACGCTAGTTGAAAAGATGCGTAAGTATGAAATAGCCAGAATAGCATAGCGACAAATTATAGATTTTAAAAAGTGATTTTATTTTTAAACCAGCCAAGTGCTGGTTTTTTTTCGTTCAAAATTAACCAGGTCAAAATGGCTAAACTAAGTTGTCATTTTAAATATAAAAACCATCGAGTAATTTGGTAACTGCAATATTCGTTTTTCAATTAAATTGCATTCAACTGGTGCGAGTGGTTGTTTAAGTGCACTGTTAATTGGCAGGTGCTTTGATAGAGAAAGATTGCAAATCCTGTTAATTTGTTGAAATTAAACGTAAAAACAATTTTAGTTAAGTTGGCCTAACCCTTGCGATGGCTGTTGTGACGATATATCCAATGGAGAGGTGAAGTCACAATGGAAAATCCAGATAGAATTAACCTGTTCTCATTTCAGGGAAAAATGAAAGTTCTACATTTGTCCTGGATTGCTTTTTTTATCACCTTCGTGGTGTGGTTTAACCATGCACCGCTCACGTTGGCGATTTCTGAAAGCTTGGGATTGACGCGAGAGCAGTTAAAAACCTTGCTGATATTGAATGTGGCCTTAACCATTCCGGCACGGGTTGTAATCGGCATGCTGACCGATAAATATGGGCCCAGATTAGTATATTCATGGCTGTTAGCGCTATGTAGTATTCCTTGCTTTATGTATGCATTTGCTGAAACCTTTACTCAGGCAGCAGTTGCGCGCTTTATGTTAGGCGCGATAGGTGCAGGCTTTGTGGTCGGAATACGAATGGTTTCAGAGTGGTTTCCTGCCCGTCAGTTAGGTACCGCTGAAGGTATTTATGGTGGTTGGGGCAACTTTGGTTCTGCTGCTGCGGCAATGGCGTTGCCTACGCTAGCGATTGTTATTGGATCAATATTCGGAACCGATGATGGCTGGAGGTATGCCATTGGTATTACTGGATTGATCTCGTTAATTTATAGCGTTATCTATTATAAAAACGTAACCGATACTCCGAAAGGTTCGACCTACTTTAGGCCTAAAAACCTCGGTGCAATGGAAGTGACCTCAAAGGGTGACTTTGTACTGTTGTTAGTGATGAAAATCCCAATGTATGCCGCTTTAGCACTGTTAGCATGGAAATTGTCACCTGCGGGCGTTTCTATGTTAGAGCAATCGGTTGTACTGTCTATTTATGTCGGACTCTGTGCATTGTATTTATTCGAGTGTTGGAAAGCATGGCAGGTAAATTGCGAGATTTTCGAAAAACCAGTAGCTGAAATTCATCAGTATAAATTCAAGCAAGTCGCAGTATTAAATATTTTATATTTTGCTACTTTCGGTTCAGAACTGGCTGTGATTTCTATGTTGCCATTATTCTTTGCCGATACCTTTGGTTTAAATCCGGTTATGGCCGGTTTGGTTGCATCAGCTTATGCCTTTATGAATTTAATGTCTCGACCTGGTGGTGGCATTATTAGCGATAAATTTGGCCGTAAACCGACCTTATTGGTATTAACGGCTGGCCTGGCGTTGGGTTACTTGCTGATGGGGTACGTGGATAGTAGTTGGCCATTAGCTTTCGCAGTAATTGCAGCGATGGCTTGTTCATTCTTTGTTCAGGCAGGTGAAGGCGCGGTATTTGCGGTAGTTCCTTTAATTAAACGCCGCCTTACCGGTCAAATTGCTGGCATGACAGGTGCTTACGGTAACGTAGGCGCGGTGTTCTATCTGACGGTATTGTCATTGGTCAGCTACCAGACTTTCTTTTTCGTGATTGCCGGTACAGCGGTGTTGGGCTTTGTTACCTTGTTATTTTTGGAAGAGCCAGAAGGGCAGGTGGCAGAGGTTTTACCCGATGGTACGGTGACTATGATTGATGTGACTTGATTTAGTTTTCATTCAGCCTAAGCCGCCTAAAATATTTTAGGCGGCTTAGATAATAAGAATTTATAAAAGTTTTCTAGTTGTTATTAATTGTTGCATTTGCTCTTGCACTATTTGAAATATATGGCATTTAACCCCGGGTTCGCCCACAGGCTTACCCAGGCTACGAAAACCGATTGATTTTCATTAATAAGGTTCTGATATTTCAGCTGATACCGAACTAAAGTAGGTTGGGTAAGCTTTAAGGCGCACCCAACAATCATCCGAAAACCTAGGTGTCTTAGAGCATCGTCTTATGCGGATACTTGCTCAACGATTAATGGTTATAGATAATGCTTTGTTGGGTAATTAAAAAGAGCGATAAAGCCAAATAATAACAGACTAAAAAGTAGTAATTGAAGCTGGGGGCGCAGGTACATGAGCAAATTGAAAATAATCACGGCAGTTGCGTCAGATAAAGGAATAAAACAACAAAACCAAGATGCTTGCGCAATTTCGATTCCTGATTCAGATTCTGTTCTGGCCAATAAAGGTTTGGTGTTGGTTATTGCTGATGGTGTGAGTGCATCTAGTCATGCCCAGCAAGCTAGCCAGACTGCGGTTAATAGCTTTATTGCAGATTATTACAGTACCCCAGATTCATGGACGATTAAGCATGCTGCAGCCAAAGTGCTTTACGCATTAAATCGCTGGTTATACCAACTTGGCCACCAAATTCCCGATGATCAAGGTAGTTGGTGTACCACATTTACCGCGATGGTTGCTAAAAATAATCAATTGCATTTGTTGCATGCTGGTGATTCACGAGGTTGGTTAATGCGCAATGGTTTATTGGAGCATTTAACCCGAGACCATATGCATCATGTTGGCCAGCAACATTATTTAGGCCGGGCGCTGGGCATAGAGCCCGGCATTGAAATAGATTATAAACAGCATGCATTGCAAGTGGGTGATCTACTTATGCTAACCACCGATGGAGTGCATGATGTGTTGGATAGAAGTCAGGTCAGGCAGTTATTATCGCAGCCATGGTCATTGCAAAAAATGGCCGATCAGTTAGTTGCAATGGCTCTGGAGCAAGGTAGCACAGACAATCTTTCAGTGATGCTTGCTTATGTTGAATCTTTGCCGGTTTGCGATGAGCAAACCAGGCTACAGCAGCTAGCAAAATTACGATTCCCGCCTGATTTATATTCTGGACAGAAAATTGATAACTTTTTAATTATTGAACAATTGCATGCCAGTAAACGGTCGCAATTATATTTAGCTGAAGATTTGTTAGCAGATGCCGACAATGAAAACAATCAGGTATTATTAAAAACACCATCGGTGAATTATCAGGATGACCCAAAATATATCGAAGGCTTTTTGCGTGAAGAGTGGATTGGCCGCCGTTTAAATCATCCTGCGGTGATGTCGGTCTATCCACCAAGAGAAGATCGCAAGTTTCTTTACCATAGTTGCCAATATATTAGCGGCGATAATCTTCGGCAATGGATTTTTGATCATCCAAAGCCAGCGATGTCTGAAGTTCGTAATTTGTTAAAACAGATTGTAAGCGCGGTTAGAGTGGTGCACCGCATGCAGATATTGCACCAAGATTTAAAGCCAGAGAATTTAATGTTAGATCAGCAAGGCAGAGTGTTGCTGATTGATTTTGGCTCGGCTAGGGTGGCAGGTGAGCAAAATATAAACCTTGATGATGACCTGCCGCTGCCGCCCGGAACCAAAAACTATATGGCACCAGAATACTTTCTGGATAGCGGAAATATTGATACCAGCGCCGAGCAGTTTTCAATTGCAGTAATGGCCTATGAAATGTTGTCGGGCCAGTTACCTTACAAAGAACAAGCAGGGAGTAGTATTCGGGTACGCCATTATCAGCATTTGCATTATCAGTCGTTGCTTAAGCATCGGCCAGACTTACCGTGGTGGATTGATATGGCCATTGAAAAGGCCTGTAGCCCGGATCCTAAAAACCGTTACTCTGCCTTGTCTGAATTTTTACAAGATCTTTCAATGCCAAACCCACTATTTAAACTGCCAAAGCAACAGCCGTTGTTAGAACGAAACCCACTCGTGTTCTGGCAAGGTGTTTCTGCTTTTTTGTTGTTATTAAACTTGGTGAGTTGGGTTACTGATTAGAAAAGTAGTGGTAATTGTTGCGGGTATTAACCGCTGCGCTTGCATCCCTTTAGGGGCTCAGAAATTTAAAACTGCCCCGAATATTGTAGGTTTGATGAGCACTAGCGAAATCAGACATCTGGCGATACGTTCCAAAAGTATCTGATTACGCCTAAGGCTTATCAAACCTACATGCAACATAAGGTTCGGCGCCTCGGGAAACAGGGTGTTTATTATATTCCACAACCCTTAGAGCGCCTTGTATTTAAAAAGCCGCTTGCGTGATAGTTTTAGTTTATGTGTATTTTGGTCTTAGAAATAAATAATCTTTCTGTATCTTTTCGTAAATCGTCCCTGAACCTCGGTGAATCGTGACATTTCGTTGGCGAATCGCTATTCGCTTCGCTCATGACGACCTAAATTAAGGGTGTTTATTAAATTCCGCACCCCTTATTCAAAAAAAAACACCGGTAGACTAGTAATTGATTTTCTAATCTACCGGTGTTGTCAGTCATGCATGAATTATCTAATTGGCGGATTAATAAACCATTAAGAATTATTCACGACGCTGGTTATTTTTAGCGAGCAAATTACAGTTTTTGAATGATGATTGCTTGGCCCGGTTTTGGAGCGTTATTACCATTTAGATTAAACTGTCCATAAGTTTTATCGTTACTGAACCATCTGATTGCGCCATACTTAACGATAGAATTACCAAGTTGATCAAGGGTATTCCAATAAACTAAATTGTTAAGGGCCGTCAACTGAGGAGAAAATTTAGCAGGGCTGCCATCTGGATTTTTAATGCGTAAGTTTCCTGAGCCATCAAGGCTGCCGATTGAAAATCTAGATGTAGAGCTGTTTGGAAAGAAATACTGATTTAGAGCTAAACGCTGAGATTGAGTTAAAAGGAACCAGTCATTTTGTCTTGCATTTTGACTTTTCAGTTTAGTAATGGTTTCTTGTAATTCAGTCTTACTAGCTTCTGGCAAGCTGATAGTGAATTTTTTACCACGGACACAACCTTGAACAAGAGTTTCGTTGTTATTCCCATCAAAACCAATACCATAGGTTTTACCATCTTCTTGGTAAGGTATTGCTGGATTCAGTATTCCGACGTCATAGTCGTCGATGACGTCGAATGCAGCTTCTACAAAGAGCTCACCATCCTCACTCATTTTGAGGGGCTGAAACCGCGAGGCTGTTCCATCTTGAGCTATTGAAGAGAAGCCTCCTGAATAGTTTGCACTTGAGAATCTATTAGTAGCATCAGCAGTCAATAATTCTAAATCGCATGTACGAAAAGCTTCGAGAGACACGAAATTAACAGATTCACCTTGAGTAAACGCTAATTTTAAGGGTTGATTTCTCTTTACTTCGATGTTTGTTCCATACGCGCCGGAAACAGTAGCATTTCTATAGTTTAGAGCAGCTGAACGATCATTAACAGCTATAGCAGTTAACGAAGCTGAAAGCATTAAAGCAGCGGTAGATGTTATTATAAATTTTTTCATTGTTAAATAATTCCAAAATAAAGCAAGAAACAGTTATGTTATTATTGCTTTTGAAAAACAAAAGCAATAATAAGCATTTTTACCAAAATAAATCCTGAAGTTCAAGTGGTCGTAGCGGCAATACTTAAAGTGATAGGTAGTCGTTCTAAATGTTGCAGATAGTTTAAATGATTGATAGTTTATATGACGCTTTCTTATCTTATATATAAGTCTCAAGGCATTGTTTTATAGACTTTTACCGTTCTAGTGTTTTTGTTTCTAAAAGCGGATCTACAATTGCAGGTACTTGTTGCTTATATGCAACTGAATAATTCTCAGCTGTGTTAAATAATTTGCAAGTAAAGAAATGAGTTTGAATTAAAACGAGACTTTCTGTGATCTATTTTCGGCTTTGAGTTTGCTCTAGTGTCGATTTAAAATAACAAGGTCTTCTATTGAGTTTTTTATTTTTAATAAAACTTCTCCAGTTTTATGTTAGAGCTGATTGCAATAAACAGCAGTAGTGTAAATTTCAATATTGCCGAATGTTTTAGAGCAATCTCGCCCGAGACATTCGCCGATCTGTAATCAATTGTTGCTTAAATATCGGCCAGACTTGGCATGGTGGGTTAATATGCTCATTGAAAATGCCTGCAATCCGGCCCCTAACAACCGTTATTCTGTTTCGACTAAATTTTCACAAGATCTTTCAATGTCAAATCCACTATTTAAACTGCCGCAGCAACAGTCATTACTAAAGCGAAACCCTTTAGTTTTTTGGCAGAGTGTTTCTGCAATTTTGTTGTTATTAAGCTTGGTGCATTGGGTTGGCGATTAAACATTCAGTGACAAGTATTAGGGGCTCAGAAATTTAAAATTGTCCCAGACATCTGGCGATATGTTCCAAAAGTGTCTGATTGCGCCGAAGGCTTATCAAACCTACATACAACATAAGGTTCGGTGCCTCGATAAACAGGATGTTTATTTTATTCCACGACCCTTAGTCGCTGCATTTATTCTTGCATCTATTTATAAACATCGGTGTATTTCAATCAGGTCGTGTATTTTGCGCTTGCTCTAGTAACATAAAATTAACCTCCAGTTAGTATTGGTGTAGCGCATTTTTTATTTGAAATTGATGCGGGGTTTTCTTAGGTTTTTTATAATGATTGGCACCTAATTTTTCAATGCGTCAATGAAAGTGGTAGGTTAATTAAACAACAACACCGATAGACCAATAGTCAATCTACCTGTGTTGTTGTCAGTTAACTATCAAATATTTTTAATGGCCTGATTGTGAAATTTAAAAATTTTTATAGTGCTAATTATCATTTAAGAAAATCGATTATCTTGTTTGAATAACTAGGGCCTGGCCCGGCCTTGGAGCGTTTCCAATATAATTTAGATATCCATAAGTATTGGGAGAACCGATCCATTCCATGTAGCCAATATTGATAGTTGGAAGACCAAGTTCATTAAAAGTATTCCAATAAACATAATTTTCATTGCTGCTTGTCACGGAATGAAAATTGCCAGCACTACCATCTGGATTTTTAATGCGTAAGATACCCGCTCTATCAAGGCTATCTACTGAATATCTATGTAATTTAGGTTGCGATGTCGCATTAGGTTGGAAAATCAGTTCAGATTGAGCAAGAAAAAACCATTCAATTAGTCTTGCATTTTGATTTTTTAGTTCTTGTAGTTCAGCAATTGTTTGTTGTAATTCAGCTTCGCTATTGTTTGGTTGACTGATAGTGAATTTTTTACCGCGAATACATGCTTGAGCAGCACTTTCGCCGTTATTTCTGTCATGAGCAATGACAAAGGTTTTTCCATCTTCTTGATAAGGTATCACTGGATTCGGTATTCCGACATCATCGGGTTCGATGAGATCGAATGTGAATGGTATAAAGAGCTCACCATTCGTACTCATTTGGAGAGTAGCATACTGCGAGGCTCTTCCATTTTGGTTTATTGAGGCAGTGGTTCCTGTCAAGTTAGCATTTGAGAATCTATTAGTAGCGTCAGCAGCCAATAAGTCTGGATTGCATGTACGAAAAGCTTCGCGAGACACGTAATTAATGAATTCACCTTGAGTAGGCGCTAAATGTAGAGCTTGGTTTAGCTCTACTTCGATATTTTGTCCATACGAGCCGGTAAGAGTGACAGTTTTAAGAGGCGCTGTAACAGCCGTGGCAGTGAACGAAGCTGAAAGCACTAAAGCGGCAGCAGATGTTATTATAAATTTTTTCATTGTGAAATGATCCAAAATAAAACAAGAGGCAGTTATGTTTTATTGCTTTTAAATGGTTAAAGCAATAAAGATCATTGTTTCAAAATAAATGCTGACATTCAAGCGGTAACGACAATAACAATTTGATTAATAAATGAATGTTGCAAATACCACAAATAGTCTTAAGTGACTGCCAATCTATGCATTTTTACATTAAGCATAAAAAGGCAATCTATTGTTTTTTATAGGTTCTAATGGTTCTTGGTTTGAATAAATTTAATTTTAAAATCGAAATATTAGAGTGTGTGCTTATCGCTTTTATACAGCCTGGCAGTTTTTCGATTCGTTAAATAGTTTTGTTGATAAAAAAGTAAGTTTAAATTTAAAACAAGACTGATAGTAATTTATCTAGGGTGTTGTGTCTTACTTTAAAATATTTGATAAGTATTTGATAAGTATTTGATAAGCGCCACCCATAAATTTATCTATGACCAACGCTATTGCCTAAAAATTTTTGATTTCAAATGTGAGTTCACGTCAGCTAACATCAACCAACCACTGAAATGAGTTGGAGTGGATGCTTGTAAAAAGCCTTCCTTTTTTATTATGCCCGCACCTCGTGCCATTCTGTTTGACCCGAAAGCGAATCCATATGTGCATGCCTGTTCAAGATGCGTTAGGCGAGGGTGGTTGTGTGGTGAAGATCCTGCGATTGTGCCTGAGCTTCGAAAAAATTATGATCATCGCCGCCAGTGGATTGTCGATCGAATTGATCTGCTGGCGCGGGCATTCTCAATTGATGTAGCAGCCTATGCCGTGATGAGCAATCACTACCATCTGGTGCTTTATGTCGATGTTGCACGAGCCAATAAATGGAGTGCGCGCCAGGTATTATTGCAATATACTAAAGTGTTCGATGCCGAGCCGTTAGTTAAAAAATACCTCAGTTCGCAAAAGCGTCTTTTACTCAGTGAGGCTGAAATTCATTATGTTGAAGCCAAAGCTGAAGAATATCGCAAGCGATTGTATTCAATTAGCTGGTTTATGAAATCGATTAATGAACCGCTGGCTCGGTTGGCCAATGCCGAAGACCATTGCAAGGGGCGTTTTTGGGAAGGCCGTTTTAAAGCTCAGGCGCTGCTTGATGAACAAGCATTGCTGACTTGCATGGCGTATGTTGACCTCAATCCTTTGCGAGCGGGCATAGCTAAAACACCAGAAACATCGGATTACACGTCCATTCAAGCAAGAGTCGAAACTGAACTGCCTGAAATAGCATCTAACCAAACTCGTATTAAAAATAATAAGAAATCGATTAAAAACCGGCGCTATGATTATCAGTTTGCTCTATTGAAACCTTTTTCAGATAGCGCTCACCTAAAGAATAAATCCAACAAACCACATGTAAAGCAAAAGCCTTTGCCGTTTTCATTAAATGATTATCTGGAGCTGGTTGATGCCAGTGCCAGAATGGCGCGAAATGATAAAAAATATCACATGGATAGCCAGTTGCCCCCTATTTTTGACAGATTAAAAATTGATACTACAGCAGTCTGGTGGGCTAAAACCATGAGCGGCCAAAGTAAGGCGCTTTCTAATGTGCGATCATTTGCCCATGCGATAGGCAGTTACCTAAACATCAGCGCGCTCAAGGCAAGAGTGAAACAACAAACGCAAGCTTGGCGAGCCAACCAACCGCCGCCGAAAAACTCCAGCTAATACTGTTAATTAAATCTGTGTATTTAACTTGCCGGGCATGCCTGGTGTTTCTGTTGTCTAGGTTTTCAGATAGCGGCCTAGAGAGAAGATGTTGACTCAAAAAACCGAAAGATCTCAAATGGTTTTCGATATAAATAAAATAACGTTAGTTATAAGTTGAATTATGGGTGGCGCCATTTTTGCGCCATTTTTTTGGCGCCATTTTTTGGTGTATTTAACTTGCCGGGCATGCCTGATGTTTCTGTTGTCTAGGTTTTCAGATAGCGACCTAGAGAGAAGATGTTGGCTCAAAAAACCGAAAGATCTCAAATGGTTTTCGATATAAATAAAATAACGTTAGTTATAAGTTGAATTATGGGTGGCGCCATTATTTTGTAAGTTGAATTATGGGTGGCGCCATTATTTTGCCATTATTTTGATCGAATTGATCGGTTAACTCGAGCATTTTCGATTGATGTAGCAGCCTATGCCGTGATGAGCAATCATTATCATTTGGTGCTTTATGTTGATGTTGCGCGAGCTGATAAATGGAGTGCGCGCCAGGTATTATTGCAATATACCAAAGTGTTCGATGCCGAGCCGTTAGTTAAAAAATACCTCAGTTCACAAAAGCGTCGTCTGCTCAGTGAAGCTGAAATTCATTATGTTGAAGCCAAAGCTGAAGAGTATCGCAAGCGACTGTATTCAATTAGTTGGTTTATGAAATCGATTAATGAACCGCTGGCTCGGTTGGCCAATGCCGAAGACCATTGCAAGGGGCGTTTCTGGGAAGGCCGTTTTAAGGCTCAAGCGCTGCTCGATGAGCAAGCACTGCTGACTTGCATGGCCTACGTTGACCTCAACCCTTTGCGAGCGGGCATAGCTAAAACACCAGAAACATCGGATTACACGTCCATTTAAGCAAGAGTCGAAACTGAACTGCCTGAAATAGCATCTAACCAAACTCGTATTAAAAATAATAAGAAATCGATTAAAAGCCGACGCTATGATTATCAGTTTGCTTTGTTGAAACCTTTTTCAGATAGCGCTAATCCAAAGAACAAATCCGACAAGTCACATGTAAAGCAAAAACCTTTGCCGTTTTCATTAAAGGATTATTTAGAGCTAGTTGATGCCAGTGCCCGAATGGCGCGAAATGATAAAAAATATCACATGGATAGCCAACTGCCTCCTATTTTCGACAGATTAAAAATTGATACTACAGCAGTCTGGTGGGCTAAAACCATGAGCGGCCAAAGTAAGGCGTTATCGAACGTTCGAGCATTTTCCCATGCGATAGGCAGTTATCTAAATATCAGCGCGTTCAAAGCAAGAGTGAAGCAACAAACACAAGTTTGGCGTGACGCTCAAGTCAGTCAGATTGATCAGCAGAAATCACCGCTACACCAGCCGCCGTCAAAAAAATCTAGTTAAAAGTTCTCAATAAAAATGATTTTAACTTGCCGGATATATCCGGTACTTCTGCTGGGCGCTTTATCGAAATAATCAGCATTAAAATGTATCTGAAGTAAAATGCTCTTAAAATATTGCAGAATGTAGCCATCAAGTTTTGAGTTATTAGTTATAGAAAATATTTTGGGTGGCACTTTGAAAAATAATATATGGCACTTTGAAAAATAGCGCTTTTGAAAAAATAACCATTCACCTTGGGGGCAAGATCACCCTACGACGGCAGGGCATCTATAGCAGGGGCTGGTTCGGGATTTAATGCATGTTAATGTGCGAAGCTCGTGGCATCCAAAAGATCAAAAATTCGAGCCACGAGATTACGAAAATAGCGGTTGAAAAAACCTGCAACGGTAAGGTGCTGTAAAAACACAATAGAACAGAGAAAGAAAGAGAAACTTAAGAATGGCAAGCGCCACCATAAGCGGAGGCGCTCACTCTAAAGTTGAGTTTAAGGATGAATTCGATGGTAAAGCGGCAGTCAATCCTGCATGATGGTCAACCAATGAACTATAAAAGCTGAGTTTAACTGTAAATTTTGAGAATTTTATTAGTATCTTTTTAAAAAAAATTGCTATTAGAATTTCCAGGAAATGCAGTCAACCATCAAGTTCATTAGGCTGATCTCCCCGGTTATTTCTACACAATTTTTTACATACGTTTCTATACAGCATTTTGTCAAGTTTTCTAATGAGCTGTCTATAGAGTCTGCTTACAGCAATGGGATTTCAGAAATCCTGAGCCTACCTACAGATGTTGTGTGTAATGCTGACTTATTGACAGAAGTAGTAATTCGCTGAAAAAGCCAATAACAATAACAAGGACGCAACGACATGAACCTATCAAAAGTAGGCGTCATAGGGACTTCAAGAAAAGAAGATGAACGACGTTTCCCAATTCATCCCGAGCACTTACTGAGAATTCCCGAAGCGCTTCGCCGTCAGTTAATTTTTGAGAAAGGTTACGGCGAACCGTTTGGTGTCACAGATGCTGAAATCGCTGAACTGACTGGTGGCGTTGCCACTCGACATGAATTACTGGCAGATATCGGCACGGTAATTATCGCCAAGCCGGTTTTGGCTGACCTGCAAGAGCTTCGTGAAGGTGGAACGCTCTGGGGCTATGTGCACTGTGTGCAGCAGCAAGATATTACACAGGCGGCGCTAGACCGCAAGCAAACTCTGATTGCCTTTGAAGATATGTTTATTTGGTCACCGAATGGCCAGATAGGGCGCCATACCTTCTATAAAAATAATGAAATGGCTGGCTATTGTGCAGTGATTCATTCTCTGCAGCTTAAAGGTATTGATGGACATTATGGTGATCAGCGCAAAACAATTATTTTCGGTTTTGGTGCAGTTAGCCGGGGCGCGATTTATGCGCTGAAAGCACATGGTTTTAGAGATATTACTATCTGTATTCAACGTACAGAAGATGAAGTTCGTGAAGAGGTCTTGGATTGTAACTACGTGAGAGTCCGAGCCGGTGAAGAAGGTGAGGCCCGTATGGTGGTAGTAGAGCATGACGGTACCGCAAGACCGCTGACAGAATTGATTAGTGAAGCTGATATTATTGTAAACGGCACTTTTCAAAATACTAAAAGCCCAACTGACTTCGTTACTGAAGCAGAAAGTGGCTGTCTTAAACCGCATAGTCTGATTATTGACGTCAGTTGTGATGAAGGTATGGGATTCTTTTTTGCCAAGCCAACCACTTTTAAGAATCCGATGTTTAAGTATCAAAGCATTGATTATTATGCGGTTGATCATACGCCTAGCTATTTGTGGGAAAGTGCAACCCGGTCTATTTCAGCGGCGTTAATTGTTTACTTGCCAGCAGTACTTGCTGGTCGAGAATCTTGGCATGAAAACGAAACAATTCGAAGAGCAATTAACATTGATTGTGGTGTGATTAAAAGCAATGCTATTTTGTCATTTCAACAGCGTGAAGCTGAATATCCACATGCTTGTATCAACCCAGAAAAAAATATTGCTTCTGATAATGTTGTTTGAAGATATTTGCGATCAAATAGGCTGAGGCAGTGTTGCTAACACTACTTGTAACGACATGATTATTGCCGTGAAATGATCTGTCAAAATCGTGCAGTGCAAAAAATAAATCAGTGTTAGTTAATCTAAAAAATTCAGTCTCAGAGCTTTGCTGCTCCAGCTAATATTGTTTAACAATTAACATTAGCTGGGGTAGTCGCTGGTAAAAATATCGAGTTATCCCACACAGTTCAACTCTTGCTAACATCTTGATGAAAAATGCTATTCTCAAAATAACATTAGAGAATAGATATGTTTAATTTCTATTACTCTCCAGTCAGTTAACTATTATCAGGTCTGATTGCTAATCAATTATCTCAAAAGTACATTCAGGATGTTGTTATGAATTCGTTAAGTGAACGTTCAGTTGATTGCCCCTATTGTGGTGAAAAAATTGATGTGTTGATTGATTTTGAAGACATAGGCAATCAATATGTTGAAGATTGTCAGGTTTGCTGCAAGCCTATTGTATTTTCAGTTTCCGCCTTGGAAGATTCGTTAGAGGTATTGGTTCGCAGTGAAGATGATGCTTGATGCTTGATGCTTGTGTTTAATGGCCGTGCCAAGTACGGCAGAATGAAACCTTGCAGATAGCAACAAACTTTTGTTATCAAGCGATCCGGCTATAGCGAATGTTGGTTCTACAACTACATAGATGATTGTTTAAGGAGATATCCAAGTGCAATACAAATGTGCCTGCTGTGGAGAAACGCATGATCACATGCAAGATTTAACATTCGACCAGCCAGAGCATGCTCAATCCATTGCTGAAGAAGAACGAGATGCACGAGTTATATTGGATTCTGATTTGTGTGCGATAGACAAGCAACATTTTTTTATTCGTGCTGTTTTACTCATCCCTGTATTAGAAAGTGAGGAGCATCTTGGGTTTGGTATTTGGATTTCCCAAGAGAAAGCGCATTTTGCCAACTACCTAGATAATTATGACACTAATGAAATTGGCCCTTTCATTGGCAGTCTGGCAAATGAATTAAAGTATGACGGTATTTCAACGCTCAGCCTAAAAACCATGGTCCACTTCCAAGGCAGTGGTCAGCGCCCACTAGTAGTATTGGATCAATCAGACCATCCATTGTATTTGGCCCAAGAAAGCGGCATTACTATGGATCGAGCTTGGGAAATAACTCATGATTATCTTGGCTGACTGGTTCAATAATCAGTTGTATCTGCGAACCATTGCCAAAGGTTCGTCTATTTAACAACCAGCACATTTCATTTAATAAATAACACATTGAGTTAAGAATATGTCTAGTGAAGTAAAACCGGCGGCGTTATTTCTTTATGTTGATAATATACCCGCTGCTTTAGATTGGTACCAGAAAGCGTTCCCGCGTGCGCAGCGTAATTATGTGGCTGAATTTGATTTTACTGTTTTAGATATTGATGGGTTTCAATTAGAAATGGTGCCTTCAGATAGCAAAGTCGCAGCGGGTGCATTTGGTACGGTTCTGTATTGGTCGGTTGAGGATTTAAGCATCGCAATGCAGCAATTTGAGCATTTAGGCGCTAAGCTGTATCGCGGTCCGATGGCAATTGAAAACGGCCTAGGTATTTGTCAGTTCAAAGATCCCTTTGGTAATTTGATTGGTCTACGTGGGCAATATCAATAACAGTCTGGCTAGCTCCTAGTTTAATTATGATCACCGCCAAATCTTCGCATTAGCTACTCGGTTTATGCGTCAAAAAAACCTTCCGCGCTTATTAAATTCCTGTAAATCAATTTGTTGGCAGTCTTGGCACGCTTGTTGAATATCCTTGGTTAGTCTGTCGGAATTTCGACTTCAGGGATAATGGAAATGAGCGGTATCGAAACCAGTCCAATGCTAGCGCAATTGCGAAATCTGCAAAGCCAGGTTCATCAGGTTAACCCTGGTCCAAAGGCAGTTGCTGGATTAAGCGAGCAAATGGGCCTTCAAGGGCTGACTGGGCAAGCACCAGCGATACAAAAAGCTGATTTTAGCCAGCTGTTTTCCCGGGCGATTAATAACGTCAACGACATTCAAAAACATTCCAACATGACCGCCACCCGCTATGAGCAGGGCGATCCTTCAATTGATATTGGGCGGGTGATGCTGGAAAGCCAGAAGTCTTCTTTGGCTTTTGAAACCACTCTTCAAGTGCGAAACCGTCTGGTTAGCGCATATCAAGACATCATGAACATGCCAGTGTAATGGGTAGTAACTAATGGCGGATTCAACTGCAGCAGCCACTGCTGACACTAATATTCAAGCGGGCTCGCCCGCGCCTGATCGCAAAATTCCATTGCCAGGTTTTTTAGGAAAACTGGCGGCGTTGTGGACTGGTATTTCCGAGCTGCCAATTTTACGTCAATTGGGGTTGATGGTTGGTTTAGCTGCTAGTGTCGCTTTAGGCGTAGCAGTCGTTTTATGGTCGCAGCAGCCAGAAAAAAGAGTGTTGTTTACTCGGTTAGATAATCAGCAAATGACCGAAGTAATGGATGCGATGGAAAGACTTCGCTTCCCTTATAGCGTTGATCAATCAACTGGGTTTTTAATGGTTGATGCTGAAAAGCTGCAAAGTGTTCGTTTAAAACTGGCGGCTGAAGGTGTGCCATCAACACCCACTACTGGTTTTGCAGCAATGCAGCAGGAAGAGTCTTCGCTGGGTACTTCAATGTTTATGGAGCGTAAGCGCTATATGCATTCGTTGCAGCAGGAGCTGGCAACCACTATTACCAGTTTAGATGCGGTAAGAAGTGCGCGTATTCACCTAGCGGTGCCACGTGATGCGGTATTTATTCGTGATCGTCGTAAGCCCAGTGCTTCTGTAATGCTTGATTTAATTAGCGGCCGTCGACTTGAAAGATCTCAGGTTCAAGCGATCGTTAATATGGTTTCAACCAGTATTCCTGAATTAACTGCCGATAAAGTGACGGTGGTTGATCAACGCGGTCGCTTATTGTCATCCGATATTGAAAAAGATCCATTAGAAGTTTCTGAGCGCCAGTTTGATTATCGAAAAAAAGTAGAGCAAGCCTACATTGAGCGAATTCAGGATATTTTACGGCCGGTTTTAGGTGATAAAGCGTTTAAAACTCAGGTAACGGCTGATATGGATTTTTCTTCGGCAGAACGGGCAGAAGAAAAATATAACCCGAATCAGTCGGCAGTTCGTAGTGAGCAATGGAATGAAGAAGAAAAAGTTGGCGATAGTCTCAATGGAGGCATTCCAGGTGCATTAAGCAACCAACCTCCCGGTGGTAGTGTTGCGCCAGAACAGGCTGCTGCTGAGGGTGCTGAGGGTGCAGTAGTTCCACTTAAGAAATCTCGACAGGGAACCAAGAACTATGAAGTGGATCGTACTGTCAGTTATGTACGCGGCCCTGTCGGCTCATTAAGTCGTCTATCAGTGGCTGTAGTCATCGATGATTTTAAACAAATCGTTAATGGCGAAACCCAGCAGACTGCACTGACTACCCAGCAATTAGATCGAATTACCGCACTGGTACGAGATGCGGTTGGATTTAGTCAAAATCGTGGCGATAGCGTCACAGTCATTAATACCGCTTTTGCACCATTGCCCCAAGAAATAATTCCAGAAGCAGCACCTTGGTATCAAATGTTATTAGACCCAAGTGTGATGCGTTATTTGTTGGCATTGTTAGTGGTTTTGATTCTGGTGTTTGGTTTGCTGCGGCCTGTAATGCGCGGTCTGGCAGGCGATACCAATAAATTACCGGCAGAGCACGAATTAGACCCCGATTTACTGGATGAAAATGGCGATTTACGCGATGACAAAATTACCTTAACCGGTTCAACCGACCTGCAATTACCGGCGCCAGAAGATAGTTATCAAGCGCAATTAAATGCAATTAAAGCGCTGGCGATGGATGACCCAGGTCGAGTAGCCATAGTGCTGCGCCAATGGATGAAGGAGGGCGAGTAACATGGCTGAAAATGAACTGGCAACGAGTGATGCTACAGGGCTTGATGCAATTAAAGGCATGGCTGGCGTAGATCGCGTTGCGCTATTGCTGATGACGATTGGTGAAGAAGGCGCTGCTGAAGTAATGAAGCAGTTTGAGCCCAAAGAAGTACAACAAATTGGTATCGCGATGGCCAGTTTGAAAGATGTAAAGCGCGAAGCGATTTCGGGTGTTTTAGATGCATTCATGGCCAATGTTGAAGGCCAAACCAGCCTCGGTATGGGCTCGGATGAATACATTAAGAAAATGCTGACTCAGGCGCTGGGTGAAGAAAAAGCCGGCTCAGTGATGGATCGAATTCTGATTGGTGCCAACACTAAGGGACTAGATACCTTGAAGTGGATGGATGCCCGCCAGGTAGCAGATATTATCCGTTACGAGCACCCGCAGATTCAGGCAATTATGGTGGCTTATTTAGAGCCAGACCAAGCAGCAGAAGTGTTGTCGTTCTTCGGTGAAAAAGTCCAGTTGGATATTGTGCGGCGAGTGGCTTCATTAGACACCATTCAGCCAATTGCACTGCAAGAATTGAACGACATTATGGAAAAGCATTTCGTCAATGGCAGCGCTGGTGGACAAACTTCTGGCATGGGTGGCGTCAAAACTGTGGCGGATATGCTGAACTTCCTCGATTCAAGTATGGAAGCGCCATTAATGGATGCGATCCGTGAAATTGATGAAGAGCTTGGCGTTCAGATTGAAGATTTGATGTTTGTCTTTGACAACATTGGCGACATTGATAGCCGCGGTATTCAAGCACTGTTGCGTGAAGTTGAATCTGAAACGCTGGTGCTGGCCTTGAAGGGTGCAGATGAAACCATTCGCGAGAAAATCTTCGGCAATATGGGTAAACGTGCGGCTGAATTCTTGCGTGAAGATCTGGATAACAAAGGGCCTGTTAAACTGTCTGAAGTTGAAGGTGCGCAAAAAGAAATTATTTCGATTGCTAAACGTATGGCAGATTCTGGTGAAATTACACTCGCTGGTAAAGGCGAGGAGATGCTCTGATGCTGATCAGCAACAAAGAGCAAACCTCAGGTGTTATCGCTGCTGAAGATGTCACTGAATTAACCAGTTGGGATTTGCCCTCAGTTAATGGCCCGGTAGTGGAGAATTGGAAAGATCAGCAGAAAGAACAGCTGGTTCAGGCGCGTTCTGAGTTGGGTCTCAAACCGGCGGTTAATCAGATACAACAAAAATCTGTGCAACAAAAAAAACAGTTGCAGCAATCAAAAATCCGCCAGCAGATAAAAGACGTGCGTCAAAACGCCAGTAAAACAGGCTTTAAAGAAGGGCTTATTAAAGGTAAGGAAGTTGCTTTTGAAAAAGGCTTTCAGCAAGGCATGGGGCAAGGTTTAGCTCAAGGTATTGAACAGGGGCGAATGCAAGGTTTAGAGCAAGCTCAAGCAGAGCAGCAGCAATTGTTGCAACAGCAGCGAGTCGAATTTTCTCAGCTGATAAGTAGCTTGAAACAAGGCTGGTTGTCAGGGTCAGATGCTACTAATTCAAATTCGCAGCTTGATCAATTGCAGCAAGAAATTTTGCAAATGGTTGACTGTATTTCTCGCCAGGTAATTGGCCAACAATTAAAAATTGCGCCGGAACAAATTTTGGCCGTAATTCATGAATCATTAAAGCTGCTAAACCAAGCAAAAAATGCTCAGTCAGATGAACAGCCGGTCACTATTTATTTACATCCCCAGGACGTCGAATTAATTCAGCAATTAGCGCCGGCAGAAGCCGCCAATTGGGTTTTGGAAATGGATCCGGAGATTACTCGCGGCGGCTGTCGTGTATCTCGAAATGTATCTGAAGTCGATGCCACTTTAGAGCAGCGTTATAGCGCTATCGCCGCCAGCTTGCTTGATTCTTCTGGAGCGCTTTAATGCAAGATTTAATTAAAAAGTTACAGGCTCGCCGTCAAGATATTGAGTCGAGTAAAAGTGGCTTGCAAGTGAGTGGGAAATTAACTCGCATGGTTGGTTTGACTCTGGAAGCACAAGGTTGCGTTAGCCCGGTGGGTAGTCGTTGCAAGGTCGAGTCTGCCTCGGGCGAATCATCGATGGCTGAAGTAGTTGGTTTTGATACCAATAAATTATTTTTAATGCCAATTGGACCAATTGAAGGTTTAACACCCGGCGCAAAAATTATTCCTACTGGAGAAACTGCATCGGTTCCGGTGGGCGATATGTTGTTAGGCCGAGTATTAGATGGCGCAGGTAAACCGCTAGATGGAAAAGGTCCATTAATCGGCGCCCAAAAAGCTTCGCTAACCGGTAAGCCGATTAATCCATTAGGCCGGGCACCAATTGAAAAACCACTCGATGTCGGAATTCGGGCAATTAATGCTTTGTTAACGGTCGGGCGAGGCCAGCGGATGGGGCTTTTTGCCGGTACTGGCGTTGGTAAAAGTGTTTTGCTTGGAATGATGACTCGCCATACCGAAGCCGATGTGATTGTGGTTGGGCTGATCGGAGAACGTGGCCGAGAAGTTAAAGAATTTATTGACCATATTTTAGGGCCTGAAGGTTTGCGCCGCTCTGTAGTGGTTGCTGCTCCGGCCGATGAATCCCCTTTAATGCGTTTACAAGGCGCCATGACCGCGACCGCAATTGCCGAATATTTCCGTGATCAAGGCCTGAATGTGTTGTTGCTAATGGATTCTTTAACCCGATTTGCTCAGGCACAGCGCGAGTTAGCTTTAGCGATTGGTGAACCGCCTGCTACTCGCGGTTATCCGCCTTCAGTATTTGCCAAATTACCGGCGTTGGTAGAAAGAGCCGGTAACGGGTTGCCTGGTGGTGGATCGATTACTGCGATTTATACCGTACTCACTGAAGGCGATGACCAACAAGATCCAATTGCCGATTCGGCGCGGGGTATTTTAGACGGTCATATGGTGCTATCGCGGCATTTAGCTGAGTCGGGTCATTATCCGGCAATTGATATTGAAGCCTCGGTTAGTCGGGTAATGAACCAAGTGGTTACACCGGAGCAGCAGCAGTTGGCTTTGCAGTTAAAAAGCATGTTCAGTGCCTGGAGTCAGAGCCGTGACCTGATCAGTGTCGGTGCTTATAAACAGGGCAGTGATTCACAAGTCGATCAAGCTATTGCATTAATGCCGAAAATTAAAGAGTTCTTGCAGCAAGATTTTAGACATTCATCCAATTTTGAACAGAGTAGCTCACAGCTTCAGCAGTTAATGAATTCAGCCAGTTAATTTTGATGGGTCGAGCATAAGCTAGGGCAATGCTATACGACCAGAAAAGGAGTTATTTTATGAGCGATGGTTTAGAAACCTTAATCGATCTGGCAGAAGATCGTAAAACACAGGCGCAGCGGCAATTGGGTGATGCACGAACCGTAATGGCGAGTGAGCAAGCCAAACTGAATCAATTAGAAGGCTTCGCTGACGAATACCGTGAGAGCTTCAATTTTCGTGCAGGCTGTGGCATGAACCCACAAAAGCTGATCGCTTACCGCCAATTTCTTAACCAGCTACATACCGCAGTGTCACAACAGTCGGATCATTATCAAGCCAGTGATTTGCGAGTTAATCAGTGTGTGGGTGATTTACAAGATAAGCGTAAGGATTATGAAAGCCTTAACTTATTACGCCAGAGACGTCGGGATACCGTTGTGAAAATTGAAGTGAAAAAACAGCAAAGAGAAGCTGATGATTTTGCAATGCGGCGCTTCCGTTCATTTGCAGAAAGTGAGTAGTTGTCTGTTTTTCGGCGTATTTGGTAAAAAGATGTGCGCTAAATTACGATTTTATCTGGCCAGACTGTAATCTGCTGCCATAATTCACTTTATATCATAGGGATATGTTCACCTGCGGGGATGCACATGATAGGGCAAAGTGAAATGCAGCATCTGGACAATGAGGTTCTGGATGAATTGCAGGATATAATGGGAAAGGATTTTTCTCTGTTAATTAGCACTTTTGTTTCTGACTCTTTGCACAGATTTGAATCTATGCGAGATCATTGGGTTGCAGGTGATATGGTTGCCTTGTCGAGAGATGTGCATAGTTTAAAAGGCAGTAGCAGTAATGTAGGTGCAGTCTCATTGAGTGAATTTTGTCAGCAGCTAGAAGTTCAAGTTAAGGCCGGTGAAATGGATTCAATTGAAATGATTCTGGATATGATTGGTAAAGAGCGATCAACAGTTTGCCAGTTAATGGAAGTTTTCTTGTAAAGTTTTAAAAAATGAAAAAACATCGAATTTAAAAAAGGCAGCTAAAGGGCTGTCTTTTTTGTGTCTGAAATATGACTTTTTAACAAAAGTCAGCCCTTTAGTACCGCAAATAGTACCGAAAATAGTGCCGTAAAATTGTCATTATTATCTTGGCACACTCCTTGCTCTGTAACCCACATAATACGGTTCAATTGACTTTTATTGCTGGTCAGCAAAAGTGAGGCAAGGGTGCTTAATTCTGTCACGGCAGTTGCGGCTGCTGAAACAAGCCCAGAAATTAAAAATACGACCAATGCTACTGAAAGCAGTGGGCGATTTTCCGATATATTTCAGAATACTGCAAAAGAAGCTTCTACAACGACAGCAGGGGTGAATGACGCTGAGTTTGCGGATACAGCTTCAGGTAACAACGACACAATCGAGGTATTGTCCGGATCAGCAGAAAATGAAGCGCATGATTTACTAAAAATATTAGAAGCTGAAGAATCCACTGAGACAGTTGAATCGTCAGAGGATATGGCGCTTGATGGGATGGATGAAATAAATCCGCTATTAAATCTACTTCGGCAGTCTCGTGACATCAGTAAGTCAGAAAATAAACAGATATTATATGGTGAAGCTGCAAAGTCTGAACAAACAGTTGCTTTATCTGTTTTGCAGCAAAGTCGCTTAAAAGACAATTTATTGACGCAGACAAAGAATGAAGCAACCAGTGATGTTGGTGGTATGGGGTTTTCTGCCAAAGCAAAGAACGGTGATTTTTCAGCTGAATTAGATGACTTAAATTTAGATGGCTCGGCTAAAAAAGAATGGTCTGGTTTGGATTCAGAACTAAAGCTGAAGTCTGATAATAATGAAAAGTCATTAGATCTAAAGCCATTACTGGATCAAATGAAATCTGCCGCTGACGCTATTAAATTATCAGCATCTTCTGCAGCAGTAACTGGGGATCTATCGCTAGAGGGAGCTGGGCTTTATAGTCAACCTTCATCAGTGACTGCGTCATCTCAAGCGCTCTCTAGTCAATCATCTGTTGAAGGTAGCCCTTTGCAAATGCACGCCGAACCAAAAGCCATTGCTAGTCAATTAAATGACAAAATTATGGTGATGATGGCGCGCAATATGCAACAAGCTGATATCGAGATACATCCATCCGAATTAGGACCTTTAAGAATTCGAGTTGAAATGGATGGTGATCAAGCCAGTTTGCATTTCACTGCACCTCATATGGCAACTAAGGAAGTATTGGATCAAGCGTTGCCCCGTTTAAGAGAATTGTTCGACCGTCAGCAGCTAAACCTGGGAGAGGTCAATGTTGATTCAGGGCAAGCTGGGCATACTGGCGAAAATACTGACAACGACGCTTACTCGGGTGGCGATGGGAGTTCAGAGAGTCAGCAAATAGTGTCTACTGATGACCTGCAAGATCAAGATGGTTGGCAGGAAGTAGAGATTGCACCAGCTGATAATGGTCTGGATTTTTATGCTTAAAGCAAGCCTATCTCAACTGAATCTGCTTAAGACAAATCAAAAAAGAAATGTCGATGGCAAATTATTTTTTTAAATAATGGTATTTGGATCTCTGAATATTGAAGCCTGTTGTAGCAATATTCACCGGATAAGCGTCAGTAAATTGTTGTCAGTTTGTCATAAGTTGCCGAAGAGACGATAAAAATGGCGGATATAGAAGTCGACTTAAGTGGGGAAGTTGAAAAAGGTATGGGTAAGAAAAAGTTAATTATTATCGTCGTATTGATTCTATTGCTAATTGGCGGTGGTGCTGCTGGATGGTGGTTCTTCTTACGAGGCGCACCTGACGATTCAGCCAGTGCAGAAGCCGAACAGTCTGCTCAGCAACAGGCTGCTGTTCCGCAAACGGCTATTTATTATCCTATTAGGCCGCCTTTTGTAGTGAACTTTGATGGTAGTGCAGGTGTTCGTTTTTTACAGATACATGCAGATGTTCTGGCGAGAAGTCCGCAAGCAATAGAAGCAGTTAAAAAACACATGCCACTAATTCAGAATCGATTGTTGAGCTTGTTTTCTGAGCAAAACCCTGAAGAGTTGAAAGACTCTCAGAGTATGGAAGTGTTGCGCCAAAAAGCACAGGATGCAGTGAATGGCGTAATGCAATCTCAAAACTTACCAATAATTGAAAAATTATTGTTTACCAATTTTGTGATGCAATAAAAAATGAGTGTTACTGATCTCCTTTCTCAAGACGAAATCGACGCCCTATTACATGGCGTTGATGACGGCGATATTGAGGTAGAGGAAGACTCCAGCGATACAAACGGCTTTAGCTCTTTTGATTTTGCCGCTCAGGATCGAATTGTTCGTGGGCGAATGCCAACGCTGGAAATGATTAATGAACGGTTTTCGCGTTTCTTACGGATCAGTTTATTTAATTTATTACGTCGTAGCCCTGAGATATCAATTAACGGCGTGCAAATGCTCAAATTTAGTGAGTATGTGCATAGTCTTTATGTTCCAACCAGTTTGAATATGGTTCGGATGAAGCCTTTAAGAGGCACTGCATTATTTACGCTTGAAGCCAGATTGGTATTTTTACTGGTTGATAATTTCTTCGGTGGCGATGGCAGGTTCCACGCCAAAATTGAAGGGCGTGAATTTACACCGACGGAAACCCGAATTGTTCAGCTGCTATTGAAAGAAGTTTTTCATTATTACGCAGAAGCTTGGGCACCGGTCAAGCAAGTTGAATTTGAATATATGGGTTCAGAAGTGAACCCGGCGATGGCCAACATTGTTAGCCCAAGCGAAGTGGTCGTGATTTGCAGCTTTCATATTGAACTTGAAGGTGGTGGTGGTGATTTTCATTTAACCATGCCGTATTCGATGTTGGAGCCGATTCGTGACTTGCTTGATTCTGGTCTGCAAACCGACCGTGAACAATCTGATGAACGTTGGAGCTGCGCTTTAAAAGAAGAAATTTTTGAAGCGCCGGTAGAAATATCTGCTGAATTAGCTGAAGCATCATTAACCTTGAGAGAGTTGATGGAGATGAAGCCAGGAGATGTTATTCCGATCGAAATGCCTGAGCGGATTTTAATGCGAGCGGAGCAGATACCGACACACTATTGTAATTTTGGTGTATCTAACGGCCAAATGGCTTTAAAAATTAAAGAGCAAGTGCCGCGTCCGGTACAGAGAAGTTTTAGTAATGAGGACGAAGACGGTGATGCCGATGAAGATGAGAAAGGTGAAGTAGCATCATGAGTGAAAATGATAATGAAGATCTAGATGCACAATGGGCAGCGGCTATGGCTGAGCAGGGTGTTGAAGAAGACCAGGAAGATATTGATGCGTTGTTGGGAGATTTTGCGGCAGATTCAGCACCCGCTATGACTGCAGAACCTCCAGTCGATGCTATGACAGCACCCCAATTTCAACAGCAGTCACAACAACAAGCACAACAACAAGCGCAACCAATGCCCGCCGGACCAAGTGAATTTCAGCCAGAACAAGTATCGGCGATGGATTTTGATCCGCTAAATGATTCAGCGACAGGCTTTGGTGCAGGCAATCCAAATCTGGATGTAATTCTTGATATTCCTGTGACCATTTCAATGGAAATTGGCCGTTCAAAAATTAACATACGGAATTTATTGCAACTTAATCAAGGTTCTATTGTTGAGTTGGACCGACTAGCTGGTGAACCGTTAGATGTTTTAGTTAATGGAACATTGATTGCCCATGGCGAAGTGGTTGTGATCAACGAAAAATTTGGTATTCGGCTGACTGATGTTATCAGCCCGTCCGAGCGAATCAAAAAATTAAAGTAATGAATTATAAATTTGCAGGTTTAAAAATTCAGCGTCTGTTTTATCTCAGGTGTTTTTTTTTAGCAACTAACTTAGCTTCAGGAGCCAAGAGTGCATGGCTTTCTGGGTGTTTTATTGTTGCTGTTTTATACTCAAGTGCTAGCTTCGCTGAGTCTGATTTTACTGACAAGAGTCAACTGAAGATTACAGAGGCTGCACCAATAGCGGCCGTGACTTCCTCGAAGCAAGCTGCTAATCAGCAAGAGATATTAATTAATAAAAACATACAAATAAAAGAAGCTCCGCCAGAATTAGCTGTTACAAATACCTCGCTTACGGATGTTTTTTCCCCTTCGAACAGTAAATTTGCTAACAAGCCTGAAACTAGTTTGATTTCTGTTGTTGAATTGTTAGGTTCATTATTAGTAGTTGTCGCGCTGATTTTATTGCTGGCCTGGATTTTAAAGCGGATGGGCATGGCGGGGCCAAACAATGGCACATTAAAAGTGCTATCTAATTTGCCATTGGGGCAAAAACAGCAGCTATTAGTGGTGCAAGCAGGTGAACATCAGTTGTTGCTTGGTGTCAGTTCGGGCTCGATTAATCTGTTAAAAGAATTTGAAAAGCCGATTGTTGACGCTCAATTATCAACTTCAAATCAAATTACATCTAATATATTTTCTGGAAAAATCCCCAATAAGTTCTCTAACCATTTAGCTCGTGCATTAGGTAAAAAAAATGACTAGAAAAATCATTGGTTTTTTAATTCTGATGTTTCCAGTGATTGCGCTTGCTGAACCGGGGATTCCAGCTGTTTCTGTGACTGCCGGTGCGAATGGCGGCCAGGAATTTACTGTGAGCTTGCAAGTTCTGGCGATTATGACCGGGCTTACCTTGCTGCCATCACTGGTGATGATGACCACAGCATTTACCCGTATCGTAATTGTGCTTGGTTTGTTACGGCAAGCGATGGGCATGCCAACGGTGCCATCTAATCAAGTTATTTTGGGTTTGTCCTTATTTCTGAGTTTTTTTGTGATGTATCCGGTTTTAGAGCGTGCCAATCAAGAAGCGTTGCAACCGTATATGGCTGAAGAAATTACATCGATGCAGGCGCTAGAAAAAGCCAAGCGCCCCTTTGCTGAATTTATGATCGAACAAACCCGTGTTGCAGATATCGATATGTTTATTCGTATGGATGGAGGCGATAAAATGCCGGACACTTTAGACGAAGTACCTTTCCATGTATTGGTACCGGCATTTGTAATTAGCGAATTAAAAACTGCTTTTCAGATAGGTTTTTTATTATTTTTGCCCTTTTTGGTAATCGATTTGGTGGTCGCCAGTGTACTAATGGCAATGGGTATGATGATGTTATCGCCAATGGTTATTTCATTGCCTTTTAAAATCATGCTGTTTGTAATGGTCGATGGCTGGACGATGATTATTGGAACATTAATGACAAGCTTTGGCGTGGGAAGCGGAGTTTTATCATGAATGAAGGGTTTATTGATCTATTCCGTGAGAGTTTGATGGTAGTAGTGAGTGCCACTGCGGTAGTCATCATTCCAGGTTTGCTGGTTGGTTTGTTGGTTGCGGTTTTTCAGGCGGCAACATCAATTAATGAACAAACGCTTTCTTTTGTACCAAAACTTTTTGTTACCTTGATGATGATAGGGCTTGCTGGGCCTTGGTTATTACGCCTTTTCGTTGAATTTGCTCGGCAAGTTTTTACTGAAATTCCCGGACTAATTGGCTAATTATTTAATCGTACAATTGGTTTTTAATTAACCTTTAAACTATTTGAGTTAACCCTTGCAACCTGAAGCTTTATTTTTTTCCTCGAGTTTGGATCAACTGATTAGCTGGGTTGAGAGCTGGCTGTTGCCGCTGTTTCGTATTTCTTCGATGTGGATGGCAATGCCTTTGTTTGGCTCAGTTCTTATGACGGCTAAAATCCGTCTTGCCGCTTCTCTTGCACTGGGTATGGTGATGATTCCATCCCTGCCAGTTATTGCCGCAATCGATCCTTTGTCGCCACAAATGATTTTATTGGTCGCCAGAGAAATTGGTATTGGTGCAGTAATTGGCTTTATGTTGCAGCTAGTGTTTCAAGCAGCAGTTTTTGGTGGTCAGCTAATATCGAACCAAACTGGACTTGGCTTTGCTGCAATGGTTGCACCACAAAATGGTGTCACAGTGCCGATGGTGGCGCAATTATATCAGTTGCTTTGTGGTTTGATGTTTTTAACCATGAATGGTCATTTGGTGTTGATTCGCGCACTGCAACGTAGTTTTGAAGTCATGCCGGTTGCAGCAGGCAATTTTGATCCAAATATTTTATTTAAACTAGTTAGCTTTGTCAGTTGGGTTTTTGCTGGAGGAGTGATGGTTGCTTTACCAGCCGTTGCTGCGCTGCTATTTATTAATTTTTCTTTTGGCGTTATGAGCCGTGCTGCACCGCAATTTAATATTATTTCAATTGGTTTTCCAATCACCATGCTGTGCGGTTATGTAATTGTTTGGTATACGCTGTCCAGTTTTTTGGGTCAGTTGGGTATTTTGCTTGAACGTACTTTTATTGCATTAGAAGGGTTGATTGTCTAATGGCTGATGAAAGTTCTGAAAAAACAGAAGAACCCACACCCAAACGGCAAAAAGAGTCGAAGGAAAAAGGCCAGGTTCCCCGATCCCGCGAATTAACTACACTGGTGATGATGCTAACTGCATCGGCTGGTTTAATGGTGGTTGGTAAATACATCTATCAAGCATTAGAAAATGTTTTCCATCTAAGCTGGCAGCCGCAGCGGCACATGCTACAAGACCCGGCTTGGCTAGTTCAAGCAACTGGTTTGGCATTAAAACAAATGGTAATGGGTTTGCTGCCTTTTCTATTAATGATGGTTGCTGCAGCTATTATTGGTAGTGCAATGTTAGGTGGCTTGAATTTCAGTCAAAAAGCACTTGGCTTTAAAGTCAGTAAAATGAACCCTATGAAAGGCCTTGCCAAAATGTTTGGCCTTAAAGCTTTAGTTGAATTGGGAAAATCATTAGCTAAGTTTTCGATCGTTGCGTTGGTTGCTTGGTTCTTGTTGCAAAACACCATTGATGACTTTGCTCGTTTGGCGGGGATTCCGCTAGATCTGGCAATCCCAAGGGCGATGGAGATTCTTGGGTGGTCACTGCTGAAGTTATCTTCCACTTTGATTTTAATTGCTGTGATAGATGTGCCGTATCAGTTATGGGACAACAGTCGTCAATTAAAAATGAGTCTGCAAGAAATCAAAGATGAAATGAAAGACAGCGAAGGTAAGCCTGAGGTAAAAGGGCGAATCCGTCAGTTGCAACGAGAGATGTCACAACGAAGAATGATGGCTGACGTGCCGGAAGCTGATGTGATTATTACCAACCCAACGCATTACTCTGTGGCATTAAAATACAAGCATGGCGAAATGGATGCGCCGATCGTAGTTGCTAGTGGTGTTGATCATGTGGCACTAAAAATTCGTGAAATTGCTAAAGAATATGAAGTGATTATGGTGACAGCACCACCGCTTGCCCGTGCTATTTACTATTCCAGTGAAGTGGGTGAGCCGATTAATGAAGGGCTGTATTTATCAATTGCTCAAGTACTAGCATATGTTTATCAGCTGAATGAATTCCAAAAAGGCCAAGCTACCCAACCTGAGATGCCGGGTGAATTCGATATTCCAACCGACCTTCAGCGTGAAAAATAAAATGACACCCACATTAAATTTTATTCTAATTTATATGTGATTAAGTATGCTTATAGATTAGCCAGTTGAAATTTCAGCCACCCAAAATATTTTTTATACGGTTGTTGCCGGATTAAATTTTTACCAGGGTCGTTCGATTTTTTTATATTTTAGCAGCGAGAAAGATAAGAAAACGGATAGTGACAAATAAAATGACACCCACATTAAATTTTATTCTAATTTATATGTGATTAAGTATGCTTATAGATTAGCCAGTTGAAATTTCAGCCACCCAAAATATTTTTTATACGGTTGTTGCCAGATTAAATTTTTACCAGGATCGTTCGATTTTTTTATATTTTAGCAGCGAGAAAGATAAGAAAACGGATAGTGGTAATATTTTTAATGAAGTAGCTAGGTTAGGAGGCAATAGTCCACTTGAGTCCAACGTCTCAGTATCAATTTACAAAG
Organism: Pelagibaculum spongiae; assembly: GCF_003097315.1. Taxonomy (NCBI): domain Bacteria; kingdom Pseudomonadati; phylum Pseudomonadota; class Gammaproteobacteria; order Oceanospirillales; genus Pelagibaculum; species Pelagibaculum spongiae. The sequence goes on along the minus strand of NZ_QDDL01000007.1, from coordinate 73,925 downwards.
ATATTGGTGTTTGATTAACTATCTCGCTGTTGCTGCCACCACCGGCTACTTGAAAATCCTTTGCACCACTTCTTATTAAAATGACTAGCGAAATCTTTTAGCTTTTCAAAAGTGCCAATAGCAGATCCAAAACTATTGAGACCATAATTTCGATTTGATATGGTATGTAGCCATTGTTCAGGTTGTATTGTCTTGTTGCTAACTATATGTAAAATTGTAGCTAGTTTAGAGTTCATCTTTGCTTTATTGTCAGAATTAATGGCTCTTGCCGTGGTATCTACTAGTTGCAAGTAATCTTTGAGAGTAAAGGGAATTGATGACTGATTGCAAGCTCCTAGTCGGTGGAAAGCCTTGAGTTTTGGTATTGCTTTTTTTGTTGCAATAGCCTTATTTTCTATTCGATTTATTCGATTTATTCGATTTATTCGATTTATTCGATTCTGAATGGAAGTGAATTCAGATGATTGGGGTGTTTTCGCAATTCCAGCACGAATTGGATTGAGATCGACATAAGCCATACATGTCAATATGGCGGTTTGATCTAGTAACGCTTGTGATTTAAATCGGCCTTGCCAAAAACGACCGCTACAGTTGTCTTCTTGATTAGCCATTCTGGCAATAGGTTCGTTCAGTGAACGCATAAACCAGCTGATATCTTTCAATCGTTGTCGGTAAATTTCTGCATCTTGCTGTAAAAAACTGAGTTCGGCTTGGCTTAATGCTTCACCTGACAAATAACGCTGACAAAGTTCTGAACCATTGAAAATAGCAGTCCAACGACGCAAGATCTGATTCATATCTAATTTGAAGTTTTTTTGAGTATTAACATACAAAACTAGATGATAATGGTTAGACATTATGGCGTAGCTTGCTAACTCAATTGTAAAGGATTTACAGAGTTTACTTAATCGGCTGCTAATCCAACTACGGCGATGACTGTGGTCAATGCCAGTATCAGGATCGATGCCGCAAAGCCACGCTTTTCGAACAGTTCTACTCATTACATGGTAATAGGGTGTTAGCGTTGCATCTATTAGAGCATAACGAGGGGTAGCCATAACCACTCCAGCTTATATCAGTGGATTGCTAAGGTTATAAGAACAGTTCTTGAAATGGAAATTAAAGAATTTTGACTTGTTATAAAAAAAATTTTGGTTGTCTAAGATTTTGGTTTTTCGAATGAGAACAAGATAACAGCTATAAAATTATTTTTGAGAGTGATGAATAGAATTGTGGTTGTCAGAAATTTTTTCGGCAAAAATGTTTCCAACTGTAACTGGTTCTAAAGTTTCGGGTAATTTTTCTTAAATTGGTATTTGTCAGTTTTGCCGACATGTGATCTTATTGGTAGCTGATCCATTGATGGAGAAAGCTATGTTGCCAAGGATTCGCACACTGCTGTTGCTGGTATTCAGTACTACTTTCACAGCGACATTCCCAACCAATGCATGGTCTGCCGATGACTATGTACTTGATCTTTATTCAACCTATTGCGTTGCCTGTCACACTGCGCCTCAATCTGGTGCACCACAAGCATTTGATCATAGCGACTGGCAACAGCGTTTATCGAATAAAGGATTGAATGGACTTGTTAATTCTGCTGTCAGTGGGTTTAAGAATATGCCGCCAGTAGGTGGTTGCGGAGAATGTACCGCAGAAGATCTGGAAGATCTGATTCGTTATATGTCGAGTGCCAAATCTGATCAGGGAAAGCAATCATGAAGTGGGATAGAGTTAATCTTAATCGTCGGGATTTATTAAAAATTGCCGGTGTAGGCGCAGTATCGGCTGCATTACCTGGCTGTAGTGATAACACAGCAAGCGTAGCTAAAAAGCCGGTGGGAATAACCGGGATTGATGGCCGCAGAGTATTGCCCTGGAGTAATTGGTCAGGAAACCAAAGTTGCCAACCTAATCAAAGATTGGTTCCTCGCAATGAATCGCAATTAATTGAAGCGGTGAAAAACAGCCAGCAACCAATTCGTTGTGTTGGATCTAGCCATAGTTTTTCTAATATTGTTGCCACTGATAATACCTTAATGTCTTTAGCCCGTTTTCGCGGCGTAAAAAATATTGATAAAGCGACCAGGCAGGTGGACATTGCTGCAGGAACGCGTCTTGCTGATATTGGTGAGCCGCTCTGGGAAGCAGGGCTTGGCCTAATCAATATGCCTGATATAGATACCCAATCTCTGGCAGGTGCAATTGCAACGTCGACCCATGGAACAGGAAAAACGCTAGGCTCCATGTCGAGTACGGTTCAGCAAATCACCATGATCAATGGCCAAGGTGATAAAGTCATTTGTTCGGCAGAACAAAATTCTGATGTATTTAATGCCGCCAGAAATAACATTGGCATGTTAGGTGTGGCCACCGAGTTTCGCTTGCAGGCCAAGCAACGCTATCACTTGAAAGAACGTAGCTGGATGTTGCCGCTGGGTGAAGGTTTGGCACAAATAGAACAGCAGCGAGACCAGCACAGGCACTTTGAAGCCTACGCCTTGCCCCATGCAGATTATATTTTATTTATTAGTCTCGATGAAGTAGATCAAGAGACCTTTGCTAAAGCACCTGCGGTTGAAAATAACGGCGATGCTTATGAAACCTTCCGAACATTGGCCAAAGTTATCGACTACGCGCCATTTATGCGTAGTTTCATTATGAATCGTGGTGCCGCGACGGTAGACCCTGAGGAGCGTTACGGCAGAAGCCATGATATTTTCGGAAATTTACGCGACATTCGATTTAATGAGATGGAATATTCGATTCCGGCTGAGCACGGCGTTGAGTGTTTGTCTGAAATTTTAGCGACGATTAAAAAACATGATGTTGATGTTATTTTTCCGCTTGAATATCGCTACGTCAAGGCTGACGATGTCTGGCTAAGTCCTTTCTATCAGAGAGATTCTTGTTCAATTAGTTGCCACAACTTCCATGACCGCGATTATAAAAAATATTTCGCGCTTTTAGAGCCGATCTTCAAAAAATACCAGGGCCGACCTCATTGGGGAAAAATTCATACGCTAGAACAATCGCAATTAAGTGCGCTATATCCTCGTTGGGATGACTTCATGAAAGTGCGGCAACAAATGGATCCTCAAAATAAATTTGTCAGTAATAATTTAAAAGAATTATTTTCAATTGGTTAATGAAAGCAAATACGCGATAGAAGCGATGCTTAAAAAACAATAAAAATAAATTGCACTTGTCGAAAGCATTTCAAGTGCCTAAGCAATGGATGGCTTCAATGCAAACCGATAACGATAAAACAAAACTGTTGCGCTATAAGGCGATTCCACTGCTGATTGCCAGCCTTTCAGGTGCTCTGCTTTGCAGTACAAGCGCACAGGGGCAGGGGTTTTATGTTGATGAACAAAGTAGTCGCAGATTGGGCGATGCTTTTTCTGGAGGTGCAGCAGAAGCGGCTGATGCATCGACTTTGTTTTATAATCCTGCGGGTCTGACGCGTCTTCATGAATCAGAGTTGATCAGTAATTTATCGATGGTTTCGGCAAACTCGAAAATTCGTGGTGATTCTTTCATCGTCAATAAGTCGGGCGATCAAGATACGACTTTTGGTAAAGATGCCGATGGAAAAGATATTGTTTCTAAATCGAGCAAGGTTGAAGGAAGTAAAAACGGTATTGATAGTTTGTCGGTAATCCCTTCTATTTATTTGGCTATTCCGAAAACAGACCGGTTAACTTTAGGGCTTGGTGTTAATGCACCATACGCAACCGGCACTCAATTTGATGATAATGAAGTATTTCGCTACCAGGTCAAAGAGTCTGAAATCACAGGGATTAGTTTTTCTTTTGGTGCTGGTTATGAATTAACGCCGGCGTTTTCAATTGGTGGAACGGTTAATGCGCAATATGCCAGTGTGGTGCAAAACCTGGATTTAAATTTGTCAGGTGTTTGTCAAAGTACTTTGGGTGATGATTTGGCGCTGCCGGTTTGTGGTGCGATAGGTTTAATTGACCCAAGCACGCCACAAAATGACATCAATTTGAATATCGAGGGTGATTCACTGGATTTTGGTTATACATTAGGTGGCTTATATCAGTTCCAAACAATTAGGGTTGGTTTTAATTACCGCAGTAAAATCACCCATAAGCTGGATGCTGAAATAGAATTGACAGATGTAAGTCTAGCCTTGCCGGGTGGCGCAAAAGTAGGCGTTCAGGGTATAAATAGTAAAGGGCAAATGATACTTACTACGCCAGAGTCGGCCTCTTTGGCAGCTTTTTGGCAAGTTAGCCCAGATGTAACTTTACAAGGTGATTTTGGATTTACCCGCTGGAGCAGATTCGAACAAATCCCAGTGACTGTTGACACGCTAGGCCTGACATTACCGATAGAACAAAATTGGCGTAATAGTCGACGGCTAGCATTCGGTGGTAGCTACCGTTATTCTCCAGCGCTGCTGTTAAGAGCTGGCATGGCCTTTGACGAGTCACCGATTCCAGACAGTAATGTGACGGTTGATTTGGGTTTAAATCACTACAAAGCATTTTCGGTTGGCATGAGTTATCGCTTCGATCGGGATTTATCGTTGGACATGGGTCTGCAGCACACTATGACCAATCAGCGTCAGCTTGATCAGTTAAGTCTTGCGGAAGATTCTCGTGCAACGGGTGAGATAACCAATAAATTTAATTCTTTTGCAATGGGCTTACGCTGGAAGCTATAAATTAGTTTTTAAACAAAAAAGCATGGCAGAAACGTCATGCTTTTTTTTGTTTCAATCAGGGTTATTTAGTATATAAAACCTTGATTAAATGAAATCCAAATTTGGTCTTGATCGGTCCAAGCACTTTTAATTCTTCGCCACTAAAAACAGCCTTATCAAAAGGGCCGACCATGGTGCCGCGCTTAAATTCACCTAAATCACCACCCTTTCGCTTCGATGGGCAAATCGAGTGTCGACTGGCCAGCTGGCTAAAGCTGCTGCCGTTGTCGAGTTTTTCTTTTAGCGCAAGGCATTCAGCCTCAGTTTTAACCAGAATATGTAATGCCGCTGCCCGCTTGGCCATGTGCTTCTCTTACAAGGGTTGAATCAATTGCGGCGAAGTGTAATGGATTCGTTATTTCATGCAAACTCAATCTGTCATGCAGCGGTTGACTCTTAAGAATATCGGTTTACAAACTTACTTGCGGCGCTAGTGTTTTTAACCAATCGGTTTGGCAGATAACAACTGGTAAGCTTGGTTGCTTTAGAGCTTAGTTGTAGCAACAAACTCATTTGTAAATCGCCATCAAACCAAGCCTGAATTGATCTGACCCCTCTAGCATTTAGCCAATCTGGCGAGTAAAATTCCGCTCCATTCTATGCCTGATCAACTCTTGGTCGGCAGCAAATATTAGTCGGCAGTAAAATTCGCCGATAGCTCAGTAGTCCCGTCAGGGTAGGTGGACCATGAAGTTTCCCGGACAACGGAAAATCAAGCATTATTTTCCAGTTAACGCAGACAATCGTTTTGATCGTGAGAACGTGAGCTTTGGCCATGTAAATACCTATGTTACCGGTATTGATCAAAATATTGTCGATGTCACCGCCCATGTGAGCGACAGTGTATTAGAAGATTTTGGCTTGGGAAAAGGCATATCTCAGCTGCTGCCAGATAACGATGCAGCCAACCGCTTATACGCATATTTGCTCGATAATAAGCTTATTGAAGAAGAATATGCCGGTGGCACCATTGGCAACACCCTGCACAATTATTCGGTGTTGGCCGATGACCGCTCAATTCAGTTTGGTGTAATGAGCGAAAATATCGTTATTGGAACGTCTTCTTATCGTTACCTATGCAACACCAGCAGCAAGGTTGATTTAACTTTCTTGCAACCAGTTCCCGGCTCTATAGGGCGCGCATTTGCGTTAATCACCCAGGATGGCGAGCGTACTTTTGGTATCAGCCCTGGTTTAATGAACCATTTGACACCAGAGTTTATTCCCGATGATCAGGTTGCTAATGGCTCAGCTTTACTGCTTTGTGCTTATACTCTGGCGAATGCTGATTTGCCAATTTATCAAGCAACAATAAAAGCAGCGAAAATTGCTAAAGAAAATGAAGTGCCGGTCGTGTTGACGATGGGCTCGCGGCAAATGGTTGAAGCGCGAAAAAAAGAATTTAATGAGTTTATCGCAGAATATGTCAATATTGTTGCGATGAATGAAAGTGAAGCAGAAGCCTTAACCGGTTATGCAGATCCGTTGTTGGCCAGTCAGGATTTATTAAAAATTGTTGATTTAGTGTTATTGACTGCCGGCCCAGAAGGCTTATACCTTTCAGGTTATTCTGATCGAGATGCCTTGCGTCAAACTTCAAATCCAATTCGCTCTGGCTCAATTAGCGATTTTAATCGTTATGAATTTAGCCGACCAATGATCAAAAAATATTGTAATGATCCAGTGCAGGTATTTGCTCAGATCGATCCTTACATGGGCGGTCCTGAGCGTATCAGTAATACTAATGGTGCCGGCGATGGTGCATTGGCTGCAGTAGTGCATGATGTTGCAGCTAAAGACTTTCATGGTCGGGTGTTACCGACTTCAGGCAAGCATTCTCGCGGTTATTTAACTTACTCGTCATTCGCCCAGGTTTGTAAATATGCCAACCGGGTTAGTTACCAAGTGCTAGCGCAGAGCTCGCCACGCTTATCACGTGGACTGCCAGAGCGAGAAGACAGCCTTGAAGAGGCATATTGGAGTCGCTAGCGGTTAAGCGAAACTAAATAAGCTACAAAAAAAACCGCTAACTTTTAGCGGTTTTTTTTATTTTCATTCGCAAGGCTATGTTTGGTACTATTTCTACCATTAAATGGAAAACAATAAGTAAAATACGTTATGGCAAAACCTAATAAAAAAGGGCCGACTAAAACGGTTGATATTTTTTGTGCTGGCTGCAATGAGATATTATTTAAATATCGAAAGGGTGGTAAGGGCGCATTAGTAAAGAGTTTTAAAGAACGGATTAGCCAAGACTATACTGCTGAGCCTTGCATCTGTCCTAAGTGCCATAAACCGTTTGCCCGTGAAACGCTCATTCGCGGCTTGCCTGCATATAAATTTATTGGCGGAAAGGTGTGGTTTAAGTAGCGAATTAGCGAGTTAATGCCTGTTGTAAAATTTTAATCAGATGTTTTGGATTTGCTTTTGTTAAAGTTATCGAGCTGCAATTTTGAAAATGGCAGAAGTTTTTAATGGCATCAACTAACGCTGAGATTACTGCATCTTGATCAAAATTATGCGGTTCTAAATACAGCGATTTCACTTCAAAATTACCGGTTTTACGGTGGGCTTTGCAATCCATTCGGCCAATAAACTGATCACTAAAAAGAAGCGGTAGGCAAAAATAACCATACTGTCGTTTTGCTTCAGGTAGGTAGCATTCTAGCTGGTACTCATATTGAAATAAGTGCTTAAGGCGCTGGCGTTGGATAACACAGTTATCGAATGGTGAAAGAATCTGCATGCGGTTATTGGTTCGGGGAACAGGGTGCTCCAACGAACCTGCTTCCATAATAAATACTTCGCCGCTGCTAACTTGTATAGATTCTAGAGTGCGCTGGGCTATTTTTTCATCGACTAGTACTTTTATTGCTTTACGGAGTTCGGCGCTTCGACGCAGATAAGTCAACCCCTTAAGTGAAACGGCACCATGGCAGCGTAACTGTTGTTCGAGCATGTGAGCTGCAAATTGCTCCATGCTCGGCATTTTTGAATCTATCCCAGCAGGCAGAACCCGTTCGGTTAGATCATAAGTTTTTTGAAAGCCTTCACGATTACTCACCATCAAATCGCCTTCCATATATAACTGCTCAAGCGCTCTCTTTGCAGGCTTCCAGTCCCACCAGCCGGTCCGTGTCGCGGTGTTTTCTGAAGCGATACTTTCTAGATCTCTCGATCGTAATGGCCCGTCAGATTGTATGCGAGCCAACAGCTCGGCCATTAGCTTTTTATCATGGGTTTTATGCCAATGGGTTTGTCCGCTTTTAATTGCATGTTTATAGGGGAGGGAATAGCGAAAATCTGCAATTGGCAGTACAGATGCAGCATGCGACCAATATTCAAAAATATCACCATTTAGCAACAATTTATTGATCATGGTGGGTTGGAATTTTGGTACTCGCGAATACAACACATGGTGATGCGCACGTTCTATTACTGAAATCGTATCGAGCTGAACATAACCGAGTTGGTTAATCGCTTTTCGAGCACCTGCCAAACCCTGGCCATAGGGCTGGGTTTGTTGCAAACCTTGGGCGGTTAGGCAAAGGCGACGCAGCTGGGTGAGTTGTTGTGGATGTTTAATTTCAATCATGGGTAGCTATATTGCCGGATCATCGGTTTACTCTCCACTGCTATCCGATAGAGCGGCCATCATCAGCGCCACCCAAAAGCCATCATCAGCGCAGCCATCATCAGCGCCACCCAAAAAATTATTTATGACCGGCGCTTTGCCTAAAAACATTTGATTTCAAAAATAAATCTATCCCAGTTAACATCAACCAACCACTGAAATAAGCTGGAGTGGATGCTTGTAAAAAGCCTTCCTTTTCTATTATGCCTGCACCTCGTGCGATCTTGTTTGACCCAAAGTCGAATCCATATGTGCATGCCTGTTCAAGATGCGTTAGGCGAGGGTGGTTGTGTGGTGAAGATCCTGCGATTGTGCCTGAGCTTCGAAAAAATTATGATCATCGTCGCCAGTGGATTGTCGATCGAATTGATCGGTTAACTCGGGCATTTTCGATTGATGTGGCGGCCTATGCCGTGATGAGCAATCACTACCATCTGGTGCTTTATGTCGATGTTGCACGAGCCAATAAATGGAGTGCACGCCAGGTATTATTGCAATATACCAAAGTGTTCGATGCCGAGCCGTTAGTTAAAAAATACCTTAGTTCACAAAAGCGACGCCTGCTCAGCGCAGCTGAAATTCATTATGTTGAAGCCAAAGCTGAAGAATATCGCAAGCGATTGTATTCAATTAGCTGGTTTATGAAATCGATTAATGAACCACTGGCTCGGTTGGCCAATGCCGAAGACCATTGCAAAGGGCGTTTTTGGGAAGGCCGTTTTAAGGCCCAAGCGTTACTCGACGAACAAGCGCTACTGACTTGCATGGCGTATGTTGACCTCAATCCTTTGCGTGCAGGCATTGCTAAAACACCAGAAACATCAGATTACACGTCCATTCAAGCAAGAGTCGAAACCGAGTTGCCAGAAGTGGCGTCTAAATCGGGCCGTACCAAAAACAATAAAAAAGCAGCTAAAAAACGACGCCATGATTATCAGTTTGCTTTACTGAAACCTTTTTCAGATAGCACTAATTCAAAGAACAAATCCAACAAGTCACATGTAAAGCAAAAGCCTTTGCCGTTTTCATTAAATGATTATCTGGAGCTGGTTGATGTCAGTGCCAGAATGGCGCGAAATGATAAAAAATATCACATGGATAGCCAACTGCTTCCTATTTTTGACAGATTAAAAATTGATACCACTGCGGTCTGGTGGGCTAAAACCATGAGCGGCCAAAGTAAGGCGTTATCGAACGTTCGAGCATTTGCCCATGCGATAGGCAGTTATCTAAATATCAGCGCGTTCAAGGCAAGAGTGATGCAACAAACGAAAGTTTGGCGAGCAAATCAACCACCACCAAAAAACTCCAGCTAATACTGTTAATTAAATCTGTGTATTTAACTTGCCGGGCATGCCTGGTGTTTCTGTTGTCTAGGTTTTCAGATAGCAGCCTAGAGAGAAGGAATAAACTCAAAAAACCGAAGAATTCCGGTGGTTTTTGGATATAAATAAAATGTCATTAATTATAAATAAAATTATGAGTGGCGCTCTTTCTTCCGATGAGTGGCGCTCTTTCTTCCGCAAAGTCCAAAAACAATTGATTTTCAATTCCTGACTCATCTGGATAAACCGTTGCTTCATATGGCCCTACACCTCTAGCAAAAAGCCAAAGATAATCATAAAAAGTTTGAGCAATTATACCTAACTCCCCTTCAGAACCAAAAAACACAATTGGCTGTTGGAGTAAGTCGCAATTATCTTTTACACACCAAAATGCAGCATACCCACCACTTCCATCTTGACCAAAAATTAGATAATCATTCCCATCAACTTCATTATTTCCCGTCCAAGCTTTTATCCATTCTGTGGTTTCGCTTTTAGAGTAAAAAGAATCAAATGGTTCGAAATCAATTCCTTCCCCATCGTTATAGTCTATTTCAATAGAATGTAGTTGCTTTAATAACTCAGGAAATTCCCTATCCATTTTAATTCTCCAATATATGAGGGGGATGTACGCCTAACGTCTGCATTTGGGGCCGGAGCACGCAGTGCGGAGGTCCCAGCCCACGAAGTGGGCGAACAACATGCACTTGTTAAATGCTTTTTTCAATCAATTGTTCATATCCGACGGGAATTCCAATCCCTCCGTCCAATTTACTAATGCTCCATTTTTCAGGGTCTTCATAATCAAAATAGATGTTGAAATTATATTCAGAATCCACAACGAGCAGGCAAACTATAAATTCTTTTTCTATACTCTCTAATGCCTGCCATAACTCCTTAAACAACTTATGCAACGGTTCTAAAAGCTCTTCATGATCGAATACACCGATCAACTCCACTTCATCACCATTGATATATGAGCCGTTCCCACCAAATTGGGACGGGAGTGCTCTAATACGATAAAATGCCTTTGACCAACCTGAAAATTTTTCGTCTGAATACTCCATATATAACTTAGCAATTTCCTTAACTAAGCTATTACATTCTTCGTTCATTTTTTCAACTCCATAATTCATCTCTTTTCATTTAACGCCCGCTTCACGGGCAACTTGTAGTGAAGCATTTTTGTGTGATACTGGCGCGCAGCGACGACACAAAAATGCGAAGCGAAAAGTTGTCCCTGTGGAAGCGCTTGTTAGGGCTTACCTTAATTGAGCTCAATAATGTCATCTTTTATTTTAACCTTCACTGCCGAAAACTTTTCAATAGCTAAGGCATCTTTTTCTGATAAGGCTTGGATATCCGTATAGTAGAATCTTGAGGCACACTTGTTTATATGTTTTGCCTGTTTGGCAACCCACTCTAACCTATTGGTTGTGAAAACAGCCTTTTCAGCAAGAAATAAACGACTTAATACAGAAGGCATATAAGCCTTTCTATCAAACGAATCAAAAGGGTTACCAATAGAAAGTAGCGTCAAGCAAGTTAAATTTGCATTTGCATTTGCTTTTTGAGCCGATTTAAAAATCCCCGTAGGCATAAAAACACCCACTACAATACCTTTCTTTGCTGCTTCAAATGCCATTTTCTTATCGAACGCAGAGCTACCAAAGAGGATACTTAGGCGGTTGAACTTACAGTAATTAACCAGTTTTTTCACAAACTCTATCTCATGCGAGTTAGGCTTGGAGCTTGAGATTAGTGAAATATCATAGCTTTTGATATTAATATTATTAGAATTAAATAAATATAAATTCTTTTCTGTAAATAATCTCAATCGATCTGGGTAGTCAGCAGACTTGATAGTTATAGTCGTAATGCTTTCTTGTGCTAATAATTTATCATCTTCGATTATGCTTGATTCAATTTTGCCAGCTTTTTTTGAACTATCAGGCTCGAACACTAAGATCTTATGCTGTGAATCTGAAAGGTAACTTTCAATAAGTTTCTTAACCTTTAGCCAATCTAAACCGCCATGTCCACAACCTAACGCAGGCAAAGTAATTACTGAGTGTTTTATTTGTTTCAAATATTCAGATAGCCACTTTAGACCATCTTCGACATATTCATATTTAGAAGGGTTTCTCCAATGATCTTTAGTTGGAAAATTGATGATTTGAATTTCCTTGGAAAACATATCATCACTCTCCCATACCGAAGGTATGCCTGGACGAATTAAGCCTTTTTTGCATTCTTTCGCATACAGTTTAAACATGTCAGGGTATTTTTTTTTGAAAGCTAAAGCTACTCCAGCCCCCATAACTCCTACACAATTGACAGTATTTACTCTGATATCTGCGTCAAAATCAAAAAAATTCCCCTTAACAAATTCAATCATTAGAAAATTTCCATAATTTTTGTATGTGCTTTTTCCCAATCTAAAACTCTATCGGTATACCATGGTGAGTGTATCGACATCACATCAGCCTTTGCTAAGGCATATAGCATATTTAGATCAGATTCAGTCTTCAAAACTTTATTGAGCTCTTTCAAGAAACGTCCTGAAGTTAAATGGTCACCAAAGAAATCATGATACATAACTAAAAGTACGACCTGCCTAATTTCTTTTTTTGAAATTGAATCAATTTCTTCGGCTAATACTCTTTCTATGTACAATGCTGACTTCCTTGGATGGTCATCATCGACTTTCTGCTTGCCATTAGTCCAACGACTTTTCGGCCCCTTTCCAACATCGTGTAAATAAGCAGCAAACTCTACAACTAGCTTTTCTTGATCATCTAAGTTTTCATATTCTGAACTTTCAACCAAGTTTTTAACAACTCTTCTAGTGTGACCCTCAACATTCTCACTGTGAACCCTATTATCTGTTGGTAGGTCAACAATACCTTTCAATTCTTTTATACATGAAAAGTCTTTTCTAATTGCACATAAGGCTTCCTCGATATCATCAAATTGATAAGGAGTATCAACTGTTTTCCTTGCTTTATTTATGCTCTTAACAATTCTCTCGAATGTACTTCTAGTTACTTCAGGGCCTTGAACTAATGAAGAGTTTTTATCATAATTAAAATCACAATAATAATGGTGATACCCATTTTCACCGTCAAAAAACACTGGAGGGCATTTAATTCCACTCTTTTTAAATGAGTTTTCCACGTATTCTTTACAATCCTCATTCCAAACAATAATGTATGAAATATCACTAAGTTCAAACTTTTTAAAATGTAGAGCCTCTGCCATTTTTTTATGCTTTTCTGCCTCATTTGGAGAACTCCATGCTTTACTCTCTATGCAGCTCCAACTCAATTCATCTAGTTTTGAAGGGCAGTCATAAAACGTAGGCGGCTCATACCTTCTATTAGCTGCTTTATCAGTAAATACGAATTTTTCATTCTCTAAGTTATTAATTGAAACGGCAAAATATATAAAGTATGGCTGATCATAGTTTCGAGATTTAATAAGACTAAGAAACATAGGTGTTCTAGGGTTAAAATAAAATGGCACATAGTCATGGACGTGACCTTTAGGCCCACACGTAACTTTCATTTCGTGTCTAGTACACTGTATGTCGGATGAAGCTACATTTAAATGCTCTATATTCTTCTTTTCTTTTTCATTTGTACTTAATAGGCCATTAGCTAAAATTTCTTCAAGATTTTCCAAGTGCGTAAAATGAAAAAAGTATTTCCCTTTGTATTGCTCCGAAATAGTCATCTAAATCCTTATTTAAGATTACTCGGCTGCGGAAGAGCCCTAACAGCGACTTATACCGCATTTTTGCCGCATAGTCTTATATAAATATGAAAGACAAATCTCGCTTTAGCTCGCCGCTAGGGCTTTACTCTGGTGGCTTGCTTGCCTTTTCATGGCTTGCTGGCGACGATATATTTTGATTCCGTGTATGTCAATTGATTGAACTATCGACAAAATGCTGCTGAACAGAGGGGTTTTAAAAAACACACATTAACTCATTGAAATAAAATAGTTACTTTAAGGTTTGCTCAATCGACATATACGGTTAACTTTTGTTGAGTTTGACATAATTGGATACTGTATCTATATACAGCTATCTTGTTTTCGTTTTGTCAGGTGCAGCATGCGATTACAGCAGCGTTATTGCGAAGCCGTTCGCCAAATGAACTATTCCTATGCGACTGAGAAAACCTACTGGCAGTGGATTCGTCAATTCCTTCTGTTTCATAAAATGCGTCACCCTGAGCAAATGGCTGAAGCTGAAATTACCCAGTTCCTTAGTTATCTTGCGGTAAGAAAGAACATATCTGTAGCAACTCAACAGATTGCTTTAAATTCTTTGATATCCACCAGAAATAAATGTCGCACTTGCTATATACCCAGCAATAGCGCCGCTGTTTGCTGCAAGCGTACGTGTTGTGTTGCGAGTGGGTAATTCATTGTCAAACACCGAACGTGCTTTGGCGGTAGTTAACGTTAACGCAAAGAGCACACTGCAAAGATAAAAACACCCATTCGCTAGTTTGAATGTCGTGCATTAATTCTCGCTAAAACAAACCATTAAGACCTCGCCAAAATCCCGCCGCTTAATCTGGCACAATTCTTGATATATCCGCCGCTATGAATCAAGCGAATTTAATGCAGTCCCTTAGTGGACTCAAAGTCAAAGGGCTCGGCGCTCCCATTTTATTAATGGCGATGATGGCAATGATGATATTGCCGCTGCCGCCATTTTTACTGGATGTGTTATTCACCTTTAACATCGTATTAGCGCTGGTGGTGCTTTTGGTGAGTGTTTATGCCAAAAGAACCCTCGACTTTACGTTATTTCCTTCGGTATTGCTGATAGCGACTTTGCTGCGTTTGTCGTTAAACGTTGCCTCGACTCGGGTGGTATTGCTACGCGGTCATGAAGGCGGCGATGCAGCAGGTAAGGTTATTGCCGCTTTCGGTGAGGTGGTGATTGGCGGTAACTATGCGGTTGGTTTCATTATTTTCATCATTTTGATGATTATTAACTTCGTGGTGGTGACTAAGGGTGCCGGTCGTATTTCTGAGGTAAGTGCTCGATTTACCCTTGATGCCATGCCGGGCAAACAAATGGCGGTGGACGCCGATTTAAATGCCGGATTAATTAGTCAGGAAGAAGCCAAAGAGCGCCGGTCTGATGTATCGCGCGAAGCCGACTTTTATGGCTCGATGGATGGTGCCAGTAAATTTGTTCGGGGTGATGCGATTGCCGGTATTTTAATTCTACTGATTAACCTAGTGGGTGGCTTTGGTATTGGTATGGTTCAGCATGGGCTGGATTTTGCTACTGCCGGCGAATATTACGCCATGCTCACTATTGGTGATGGTTTGGTGGCGCAAATTCCATCGCTACTGCTTTCAACTGCAGCGGCAATGATGGTGACCCGAGTATCGGGTGATGTCGATATGGGCGAGCAGCTAAAAACAGAAATGTTTGCTGACCCAAAGGCGTTATCTGTCGCAGCAATTATTGTAGCAATTATGGGTATTGTGCCGGGCATGCCGCATTTTGCATTTTTATCGCTAGCGGGTTTGTGCGGTTTGCTTGCTTGGTACTTTGCTAAGCAGGCCAAGCAAATTGCTGAAGGTGGCGGGCAAGCATTGGCCTTGGCTAATCAGCCTGCTGGCTCGGTGATGGCTGTAGGTAAGCCAGCAAGTGGTACTTTGGTGCCCACTGGAGATGCCGCGCCGGTGGCAGAAATTAGCTGGGACGACGTGGCTAATGTTGATTTAATTGGGTTGGAAGTAGGTTATCGATTAATTCCTTTGGTTGATGCCAACCAAGGCGGCGAATTAATGACACGTATTAAAGGCGTGCGTAAAAAGCTATCTCAAGAATTAGGCTTTTTAATTCCACCGGTTCATATTCGCGACAATTTAGATTTACCGCCTTCTGGTTATCGAATCACCTTGTTGGGTGTCAATATTGGTGAGGCTGAAATTCAGACGAATGCCGAAATGGCGATTAATCCCGGTCAGGTTTTTGGCGATGTTAAAGGCACGCCAACGATTGACCCAGCATTTGGTCTGCAAGCTTTCTGGATAGATCCCAATACTCGTAATGAGGCTCAAACCCTCGGTTATACCGTGGTTGACCCGGGCACTGTGGTGGCGACGCATATGAGCCATTTAATTCAAACCCATGCCCATGAATTATTAGGCCATGAAGAAGTGCAGCAGTTGCTGAACTTGTTAGGCAAACAATCGCCGAAGTTGGTGGAAAGCCTAACGCCAAATCCATTGCCATTAAGTGTGCTGGTGAAGGTGTTACAAGGCTTGTTGGAAGAGCAGATTCCGATTCGTGATATGCGATCTATTTGCGAAGCGTTGGCTGAGCTGGCACCGCGCAGTCAAGATCCTGACACTCTGTTAGACCGAGCGCGGGTTTCATTGCGAAGGATGATCGTTCAAGGAATCAATGGCTTGGAGCATGAGCTGCCGGTTATTACTTTAGATCCCGGATTGGAACACATCTTGCAACAGTCATTGCAAGCAGGTGCTCAAGGTGGTTTTGAGCCGGGACTGGTAGAAAAAATGCAGCAATCGATTCAGGAAGCAGCGCAGCGACAGGAAATGAGCGGACAACCAGCGGTATTGCTGGTCGCACCAGGTCTTCGTCGTACGTTAAGCCGATTCCTGAAGGGTGTTGCTCCGGGGCTGAATGTTTTGTCCTATCAGGAAATACCAGATAACAGAAATATCAAAGTTGTTGCCAGCGTTGGTCAATAGATTGATAGATCAATAGGCCAATCGGTAGAGGGAAGTAGTTGATGAGAATGCAACGATTTACGGCACCGGACATGCGCCGAGCCATGCGTCAAATTAAAGAAGAGTTAGGCGCTGAAGCGGTCATTTTATCCAGTAAAAAGCATGCGGCAGGCGTTGAGCTAGTCGCGGCAATTGACTGTGATGAAAGTTTGGCGGCCATCCCGGATTCCCATCAACAAGCAGCTTTTAATTCACAACCGGCAATCGCTGAACGTCGTCCGGCTAAACCTGCTAGTTGGAAGGCGGCGATGAATGAAAAATTGGATGAAAAACCCAGTTTGGCCAAACGTGCCTTGGCTGGTTTTTCACGCAATAGCCAGCGACCTGCGATGCAGGCTGCACAAAGTCCAGCACCAAGAGTTAAGCAGGCACCTCAGGCTAGCCAACATCGAACGCCAACCACTAGCCATTTAAATACTCGGTCGGCAGATACAACAAGGCCTACGCAGCAAAAAAATGCTGCACAATCGATGGAATCGATGGATTGGCAGGGCTTTTCTGAAAAAGCCTTTGCCAAGGCAACGCAAGCTAAAACCCGTCAAGCAAGTGCGGATGCAGATCGCTCAGCACCGACTCCTGCTGTCACTCAGTCAGGCGGTGGTAATGCTGCCGCAACTTTCGGTGCATCTTCGTTTGCCGCTCAAGTACAGCGGCAGGTGCAACAACAAGCGCAAAGCCAGCGGCCTTCAGATTTTGATTTAGAAGATAGTCATCGCCATCAACCTGATCAGCTGAAGATTTCTGATCAGGCGTTTCAGGCTGACTATCAGTCAAAGGGTCGTCAAGCTCAAGATCGTCAACCAGAAAATACCCAACCTCAGCAGCAAAATAATCAGTCACAGCAAAATCATAGTTTTTCTGCACCGGCTGAAACTACTGAAATGAGTAAGATTGAAGCGCAAATTGAAGATTTGAAAAAATTAATGGAGCAGATGGCGCAAAATACTCAAGCGCATCATCAGGCTAGTGGATTGTATTCGGTTAATCCGTTAGCTGGCCAGAATACTTCTGCTGCCGCTTCTACTATTTCGCCAATGCTACCGCAGTCAGAAATTGCCAATAAATTACAGCAAAAATTTGCCAACTTTGGTTTATCTCACAGCTTGTGCCAAGAAATGGGAATAAAGTTTGCCGACTTGGGCACAGACGCCGGATTTGAGCGAGGCGTTCGGTCATTAACTGATCAAATAACTTGCATTGATGACGACATTTTGGCGCAAGAGGGGGTTATTGCATTGGTTGGTCCAACCGGTGCAGGAAAAACCACCACCATCGCAAAATTAGCCGCTCGATATGTGATGCGATTTGGCCCAAAAAGCTTGGTTTTGATTAATAACGACAGTTATCGAATTGGTGCTAGGGAACAGCTCAGAACCTACGGTCGCATTTTAGGTGTAGACGTTGTCGAAGCAGAAAATACCCAACAGATGCACCATATCCTTGATTCGATGCAGGGCAAAAAAATGGCACTTATTGATACTACCGGCATTAGTGAACAGAACTCAGGTATTCCTGACTGGCTAGTTCCTGGCCATGCAAGAATACCAGTTAACCGTTATCTGGTATTACCGGCAATTGGTCAGCTTGGCTATCAGCAACACGCGATAGAGCGATTTTCTGCGCTGGGTTTGAACGGTTGCATATTGAGCAAAGTCGATGAAGCGCTTGGGCTAGGTGAAAGTCTTGGTGCATTAATTGATAGCCAACTGCCATTGCTTGCTGTGACTAATGGCCAGCGAGTACCAGAAGATCTTGCAAGACCACCCGCTGGAGAACTGGTTGAACAAGCGCTGAAGTTGCATCGTCGCTCAGCGGCCAATAATGAATTCAAGGATAAGTTAGTCAATGCATTCCGCTAGTAATTTACAACAAGCCGATCAGGCTCAAGGTCTGAGAAAAATTATGGGTAGTCGTCCTATTCAAGTTATTGGCATTACCGGCGGCAAAGGCGGCGTGGGTAAAACCAACGTTTCGGTTAATTTAGCGGTCAGTCTGGCGAAAATGGGCCGACGGGTCATGCTGATGGATGCCGACCTTGGCTTGGCGAATGTCGATGTATTATTGGGTTTACATGCCAAGGCCAATTTATCTCATGTTTTTTCCGGTGAAGCGGAATTAAGAGATATTTTATTGGATGGCCCTGGCGGCATAAAAATTGTTCCGGCATCTTCCGGCACACAACATATGACTCAGCTTTCTAATTCAGAGCACGCAGGTTTAATTCGTGGCTTTAGTGAATTAGCCATTGATACCGATGTTTTAATTGTTGATACCGCCGCTGGCATTTCTGACACCGTAGTCAATTTTTTGCGGGCTTGTCAGCATGTGGTGATGGTGGTGTGTGATGAGCCGACATCGATAACCGATGCTTACGCATTGATGAAATTGCTAGAGCGTGACCATGGTATCGACCATTTCAGAATTCTCGCCAATATGATTCAGACCCCGCGTCAGGGGCAAGAATTATTTGTCAAATTATCGCGTGTTACCGATCGTTTCCTGGATGTTGGACTTCAGTACATGGGTGGTGTGCCATTTGATATGCAGGTGCGTCAGGCGGTGAGAAAGCAAAAGGCAGTGGTTGATGCTTACCCTTCTAGCCAAATTGCTCGTGCCTTTGGTCAATTAGCTAAGCAGGTTGATAACTGGCCAATACCGACCGGTGCCAGTGGCCATATGGAATTCTTCCTCGAGCAGCTTTTGGCTGGAAATCAATAACTGAGGAGGCGCTATGAACGGAGCTGCAGCATACGCGGCGAATAGCTTAAACACTGCCAGTGCCGATTCATTAGTGATTAGCTGCGCAGGGTTGGTAAAGAGAATCGCTCACCATTTAATTGCCCGTCTTCCTGATTCAGTTCAATTAGATGACCTGATTCAAGCTGGAATGATTGGCGTTCTTGAAGCGTCAAAAAATTATGATGCAGGTAAAGGGGCCAGCTTTGAAACCTATGCCGGCATAAGAATTCGCGGGGCAATGCTCGATGAATTGCGCCGCAATGACTGGGCACCTCGCTCAGTTCACCGTTATGGCCGTGATATAAGCCAGGCAATTGCTCAAGTTGAGGCAAGAACCAGCGCTGAAGCTCGGGATGTTGATGTCGCTAAGCAGATGAATGTTTCATTGGATGAGTATCACAAAATGCTTAAGCACAGTGATTCAGGTCGGCTGGTGTCAATCGATCTACTGAGTGAGTTCGGGGATGCGCCGTTTGTCGAGGCAAATGAAACTGTAGCTCCAGATTTCGGCGTAACGGACGAAAACTTTCGTAGGGATTTGGCAAAAGCAATTTCCCGATTACCAGAGCGCGAAGCTTTGGTGTTGTCGCTTTATTACACCGATGAACTGAACCTTAAGGAAATTGGTCAGGTTCTCGGCGTAAGTGAGTCACGGGTTAGCCAGATACATTCTCAGGCGGTCGTGCGACTCAGAGCACGGATGCAGGATTGGAGTTAGGCGGCTGCAAATGATGCTGCGGCCGTTTTGGAGGTTGTCTTGGACAAAAACATGAACATCCTGGTGGTAGATGACTTTTCTACCATGAGACGAATCATCAAGAACCTATTGCGGGATCTTGGTTTTACAAAAATTGAAGAAGCTGATGATGGCTTAACTGCATTACCGATTTTGCAAACAGGCCGTATTGAATTTCTGGTAACCGATTGGAATATGCCGGGAATGCAGGGTATCGATCTGTTAAAGGAAGTTCGTGCTGACGAAAGACTGAAGCATATACCGGTATTAATGGTAACGGCTGAGGCAAAACGCGAACAAATCATTATGGCTGCCCAAGCAGGCGTTAACGGCTATGTCGTTAAACCTTTTACCGCTGTCACATTGAAAGAAAAAATCGATAAGATTTTCCAGCGTGTTGATGGGGCTAAGGCTTAGGAGCTAGCAAAATAATGAGTGCCGATAACAATGTTAGCGCTAGCCAGAGCCAGCCTATTGATACCGACAGGCTAGACCAAGCTAAACAGTTGGTCGATTTAATGGAAAGTGGCAAGTTAGATGAAGCGCGCTCCATTTTAGATGAATTAAGCGAAATGCGTTCCAGCGACTTATTTCAGGAGCTGGGTAAATTAACCCGTGATTTGCATGAAGCGATAAATAATATCCGGGTTGATGATCATATTGCCGCCTTGGCCGAGCAGGAAATTCCTGATGCGACCGATCGGTTGAAATATGTGATTGCGATGACCGAGCAGGCCGCCCACCGAACGTTAACCAGTGTCGAAGAATCTTTACCACTGATTGAAGGTGTGGGTAGCCAAGCAGAAATGATTCAAGGCGAATGGAAACGATTTATGAATCGTGAAATGTCGGCTGAAGAATTTCGTGGTCTTTGCGGGAAAATTGACCAGTTTTTTGATCTGGCGAAGAACGATAGTAGTAAAGTTCAAGCCAATTTGACCGATGTATTAATGGCTCAGGATTATCAGGACCTGACTGGCCAAGTAATTCGTAAAGTAATTACTTTGGTCGAAGAAGTTCAGGGTAATTTGGTCAACCTAATTCGAATGACAGGTGGTGCGGCGATTACGCAAGTAGAACAGTCACCTGCAATTGAAAAATTCGAAGAAAGTGTTGCGCCTCCAGTCGCTGAGCCAGAAGCCAGAGCCGATTTATGCGGTCAGGATGATGTGGATGACTTGCTGTCTAGTTTGGGCTTCTAGCGATTAATTTGACTAGAGCGAAAAACTTTTCAGTCAGCCAGTAGTAATAATCGGGCAGGGGAGTCGGCGGATGACGCTGGATGTTGATCAAGAGATATTACAAGACTTTTTGGTAGAAGCTGGAGAAATTCTCGAGCTATTATCAGAGCAATTAGTCACGCTGGAACAAACACCAAAAGACAGTGATTTATTAAATGCGATATTTAGAGGCTTTCACACCGTAAAAGGTGGTGCGGGCTTTTTGTCGTTAGATCCGTTAGTGGAAGTTTGTCATGCGGCAGAAAATATCTTCGACAGATTAAGAAACCATGAAATCGAAGTATCTCCTGGGTTAATGGACCATGTTTTAAAAGGTCTTGATTCAGTGATCGATATGTTCGATGAAATCCGCAATGATGAACCACCGACGCCAGCTGATGCTGTGCAGCTTCAGGCGTTGCAAGCCTGGGCTGAAGGAAAACAAGAACAGTTGGTTGCACCGGTTAATCAGCAGGCAGTGATCGCTAACGCTGAGGCACAAGCTGCAGCCGATATTTCCGATGAAGAATTTGCTGAGTTAATGACTCAAATGAACGGCCCCCAAGCCAGTGCGCCGCAAGATCCTGTAAGTGCGCCGCACGTTGCCAGTTCAATAGAGGCGGCTCCTGTTGTTAGTCAACCAGCGGCAGATCCCATTTCATTTGGCCGAACGCTCGATGAAGATATTACTGAAGATGAATTCGAAGCGTTACTCGATCAGTTACATGGTGTTGGCCAACATGGCGGTATGCCAGCAGTTGAAGCTGTGCCAGAAACAGTTGAACCCGAAGTGCCGCCAGCACCGGTAATTAGTCCATTATCACTGGCCAATGATTCTGATGAAATTACTGAAGATGAATTTGAAGCACTGCTTGACCAATTGCATGGTAGCGGCGCGCCGGGCAGGCAAGACAATGTCGCGCCAGATGTAAATGATGATGTTGCATCGAATGCACAAGACAATATTGCTCCAGAAATTATTAATACGGTGAAGGCGCAAGCCGCACCAGTAGCAAAAGCACCTCAGCCGGCTGCTAAACCTGCGCTAGCAACACCGGTTGCTGCACCAGAAAAAGCAGCTAAGAAAACTGAAAAAGCCAAGGGCGATGTCACGGTTCGGGTAGATACCAGCCGGTTAGATGACATTATGAACTTGGTCGGTGAGCTAGTTTTGGTACGCAACCGATTAACCACCCTAGGTGCAGCCGGTGGCGATGAAGAATTGTCTAAAGCGGTACAAAATCTTGATTTAGTGACCAGCGATTTGCAGGGTGCGGTAATGAAAACCCGCATGCAGCCAATTAAGAAAGTCTTTGGTCGTTTCCCTCGAGTGGTCCGTGATCTGGCTCGAAATCTGAATAAAGAAGTCAGCTTGACCATGGAAGGTGAAGAAACCGACTTGGATAAAAACCTGGTCGAAGCCTTGGCTGATCCACTGGTTCATTTGGTTCGAAATGCAGTTGATCACGGTGTTGAAGACCCTGAAACTCGTGAGAAAAACGGCAAGTCACGCATCGGTAAAGTGGTATTAAAAGCCGCCCAGGCCGGCGATCATATTCAATTGTCAATTAGTGACGATGGCGCTGGAATGGATCCAGATAAATTACGCCTCAAAGCAGTTGAAAAGCAGTTGATGGATAGCGAAGCTGCCGCCAGATTAACCAACCGTGAATGTTTTAATTTAATTTTTGCACCCGGCTTTTCTACTGCCCAGCAAGTGTCTGATGTTTCAGGCCGTGGCGTGGGAATGGATGTGGTTAAAACCCGTATTGCCCAATTAAATGGGTCGGTGGATATCGATTCTACTCTAGGTGCTGGCACTAAAATTATTATTAAATTGCCATTAACTTTGGCAATTATGCCGACATTAATGGTGATGTTAGGTGGTCAACCTTTTGCCTTGCCATTGGGCAGCGTTAAAGAAATTTTCCATCTCGATTTAAATAAAACCTCCAATGTAGATGGCCAATTAACCGTAGTAGTTCGTGGTCAAACCTTGCCTTTATTTTATATCGATCAATGGCTGGTGCCAGTTGAGCGCCGGGAAAAGAAAGATAAAAAAGAAGGTCAAGTGGTGATTGTTTCAGTCGGTACCCAGTGGGTTGGTTTTGTTGTTGATCAATTGTTGGGACAGGAAGAAGTAGTCATTAAACCTTTGGGTAATCATTTGCACGGTACGCCAGGTATGGCCGGTGCAACCATTACCAGTGATGGTCGAATTGCATTGATTTTGGATATTCCGGGATTAATTAAACAGTATGCGCGGCGTAATGCCATGATAAGAAGTCTATAAATAGCACGGGGTTTGTAAATGGCAGTAAGAGTTCTGGCAGTTGATGATTCGTCTTTTTTTAGAAAACGAATTGTTGAAATACTTAAAAGCGACAAGGCCATCGAAGTCGTTGGTGCGGCAGAAAATGGTCGCCAAGCTGTTGAGATGGCAAGAAAGCTAAAGCCAGACGTTATTACCATGGATATTGAGATGCCTGAAATGGATGGTATTTCAGCAGTTCGTGCAATTTGCTCTGAACGGCCGGTGCCAGTTTTAATGCTATCGTCGCTAACCCATGAAGGCGCTACTGCAACATTAACTGCGATGGAAGCAGGTGCGGCTGACTTTATGCCAAAACGATTTGAAGATTTGGCGAGCCGCACTGGCAATGGTGGTAAAGGTTTGGTTGCACGGGTTTTGGCTTTAGCCAGAGGCGGCCGTTATCGGTTGACTCGACCAGCAGCTGCCCCCGTTCCTGATAGATCTAGTGCTCGACCGTTAACCACTGGAGCAGCAAGCGGATCAACTTCGGCAAGTGCTTTTGCACGGACTACATCTAAGCCGCAAACTAGTTTTGCTAGCCCTAGTCAGGTCACTGCAGCCAGTCAACCGGCTCGCTCTCATCCGTCAGTGGCCAGCCATGCTTCTGCTGTATCAGCTCATTTAGGAAGAGTGAAAAACACGATTGGTCGTGGCAATGATGCGCCAAAAATTCTATTAATTGGTGCTTCTACTGGCGGCCCAGTGGCGCTGCAAGCAGTGTTAACCTCGTTGCCGGCCAATTTTCCACTACCTATTTTGCTGGTTCAACATATGCCTGCGGCTTTTACCAAAGCATTTGCTGAGCGGTTAGATGGCATTTGTAATATTTCAGTTAAAGAAGCCCAAGGCGGCGAAACCTTGCGCCCAGGTCAGGCGCTGTTAGCACCAGGTGGCATGCAAATGCTATTGGATGGCTCAGAGCGTTCGGCGCGTATTCGAGTGATTGAATCTGACCCAAGCTTTACCTACAAACCGAGTGTTGATCTGACTTTTGGTTCGGTATCACGTGCCTTTGGCGGTCTGGTACATGCAATTGTATTAACCGGTATGGGCGCAGATGGTCGAGAAGGGTGTCGTGCATTGAAGCAAAAAGGTGCTTCGGTATGGGCTCAAGATGAAGCCAGTTGTGTGGTTTATGGTATGCCACAGGCAGTTGCCGCTGCCGGTTTAGCAGATCAGCAATTCTCGATAGAAAAAATCGCCCCTAGGCTGATCGAGGAGCTTTGCTAGATGAACCCCCTGATGCTTCTGGGATTAATCATTGGTGTGATGGCTTTGGGATATGGACAATATCTTGAAGGCGGCAGTTTATCGGCATTGATAAACGGCCCGGCACTGTTGATTGTTTTGGGAGGCAGTTTTGGTGCCGTGTTATTACAAACCCCGGGTAAATCGGTTGCTCGGGCTTTGTCGTTGTTAGGCGCTGCGTTGTTTAACAAGCAGGATGATTTTAATAAAACCATTACCCGATTAGTTCAATTAGGTTTTCAAACCCGGCGTGAAGGCTTACTAAGTCTTGAAAATGCCATGGAACGAGAAAAAAACCCCTATTTGAAAAAAATGCTGCATTTATTAATCGATGGGGTAGATCCTGAATCGATTAGACAAATTATGGAATTGGAAATTATTCAGCATCGAGCATCTGATATTCGTGCATCGCGTTTTTTTGAAAGTATCGGTGGCTATTGCCCAACCTTTGGCATTATTGGCGCGGTGATGGGCTTGATTCAAGTAATGGGTCGGTTGGGTCAGCCTGAGCAATTAGGTTCCGGTATTGCACTGGCTTTTGTCGCCACAGTTTACGGCATTGTTGCCGCTAATTTGATATTTTTACCACTTTTTGGTCGTATTCGAGCGCTAATTGATTATCAAAGTTGCTATCGGGAAATGCTACTGGAAGGCGTTTTATCTTTGTCAGTGGGTGAAAACCCAAGAATTACCGAGCTCCGTCTGAAAGGCTTTTTGGTGGGAGCAATATGATTCGCTGGAGAGAAACCGAAGTCGAAGCAAAAACCGATCGTTGGTTAATTTCTTATGCCGATTTTATTACGCTGTTGTTTGCGTTTTTTGTTGTTATGTATGCCATTTCTACCGTTGAACAGGAAAAATATCGCTCAGTGAGTGAATCTTTGGGGCAGATATTTGAAACGGTTCAACTATCAATTGATCCGATTCAAATCGGAATACCCGTTCCAGTTAAAGAAATTCGCAAACCAGAGCCAGAAAGGCATCTTGAAGCTGGTGACGGCAAACGACCAGTAGGCTTGCAACAAATTAATGAAGAATTAAAGTTGGCGTTAGCCGATCAATTAAGCAGCAAAAAAATTCGGGTCACGCTTGAAGAAGATCGATTGGAAATTGAATTAAAAAATCAGCTTTTATTTCAACCGGCCAGTGCCCGCATTCAGAACTCGGTAAAGCCATTGCTTCGTTCATTAGGTATGGCGTTGTCGCCTTATATGCATCCAGTGCATGTTGAAGGTTTTACCGATGACCGACCGGTAGATAATTTTATTTATCCATCGAATTGGGAGTTATCTGCAGCCCGTGCAGCAGCAGTGGTGCGCTCTCTGGCCAATTACGGTGTTTTACCGCAAAGATTATCTGCAACGGGTTACGGTGAATATTTTCCAATAAATGATAATGCCGACCCATTAGAGCGAGCAGATAATCGCCGTGTTTTATTGATTATTACCCAAGGCCAGCAATATGACCGTGGCTGGCGTAAAAATGCCGTATTAAATAATTCGGTATCTGGAGGCAGTCGATAATGCAGGTGATTGCTATAGCCAATCAAAAGGGTGGGGTAGGCAAGACCACTAGTGCAGTAACCTTAGGCGGAATTGCCAGAAGAAATGGCAAGCGAGTATTGTTGGTTGATTTGGATCCGCATGGTTCATTAAGTGCCTATTTTGGTTTAGACCCCGAAACCCAAAGTCCTAGTATTTACGATTTATTCCAAAAGCCGATGGGCGAAATGGAATTGTTGCAATTAGTTCGGCCATCAGCCCATGAGGGTATGGATATTTTACCGGCATCGATGTCGATGGTGACGTTGGATCGACAATTTGTTGGTCGCGGCGGTATGGGATTAGTGCTAGATAAAACTTTAAAAATGCTAGCGTCGGAATATGACATCGCATTTCTTGATTGTCCGCCGATTTTAGGTGTTTTAATGGTGAATGCATTAGCCGCCTGTAGTCAGCTATTAATTCCGGTGCAAACCGAGTTTTTGGCAATTAAAGGTTTAGAGAGAATGTTGCATACGCTGGAAATGGTCACTCGCTCCAGAAAAACACCATTGGATTTCCGTATCGTACCAACTTTATTTGATCGGCGAACCAAGGCCTCAACTACCAGTTTACGAATGTTGCGAAGTCGTTATCAAAATTTGATATGGGCTGGTGCAGTTCCGGTTGACACCCAGTTGCGTGATGCCAGTTTGGCAGGTCAATCGGCGGCTTGGTTTGCGCCAACATCACGCGGTACACAAGCCTATTGCAGTTTAATGCGTCAGGTAGTTGATCTGCCTAAGGCAATTCCGTCGGCAAGAGAAGGACTTTAATGGCGATTACACGAGCAAGAGCCCGCGCCGAACGGGTATTACAAAATTATTTAGATGAGCTGTTAGCTGACGAAGATTTCCTAGCCAATGCTGCGGAAATTGAACCGTCGCTAGAAAAAACTCAGCCTGATACGAAGCATCAACCGCTGTCTCTCCCGGAGGTGTCAGCAACGCCGATGGCTATGAATGACGCGGTTACTGCAAGCACTAAAACTAATCCGTCAGTGATTGCCCCGGCTGCTGTGAAACCAGCGTTGTCTTCACTAGAAACCCAGTTATTAGATGTCAAACATCAATCCGCTTTAGATACGCAGCTAGATCGGGCATTACAACAGGCCACCTTGCCAGAATATCCTTTGTTGCATGTCAATGAGCCTGCAGCCAACAGTGAGTTGATGCCAGCGGTACCTGATAGAGAAATTGCGGCCAAATTAGACACTGCATTTGAAGATGCGTTTGCCGGGGTAGTTCACGAATCACTGCATACTTTGGCTGATTTAGAACCATTAGGTGATGGATTAATTCCAGTGATTTCACCTGCTTTAGAAATTGAGCCGTTATTAGAGGTCGAGTTTGACCGCCATCATCAACTGCAACAAAACAAAATTATTGAGCAGGCCGCGATTGAAACTATTGCTGAGCCAATGATTGAACAGCAGGTTGAATCTGTTGTAGCAGTGACCACTGGCACGGAAAAATGCAACAAGATTCAAGAAATTGATTCAAAAGCGGAAGTTGCAGCAGAAGAAAGTTTCCAATGTTTGGTTTTTCAAATTGAAGGTATGTCGCTTGCGGTGCGGTTAGATGCACTAGGCGGCATTCACAAACAAACCTCAGCTCCAGTCAAGTTACCTGGCCAGCCCAAATGGTATCGCGGCGTTTATAAAGGTGAGCGCGGCAATATTCAGGTGGTGGATACCAAAAACTGGATTATGGGCAAAATGCCCGATCAAGAATTGGCAGGCGATGCCGATAAAGAATTTTTACTACTGCAGATTGCTGATACCCGCTGGGGATTGATGTGTGACTCGGTAGATGGAACGGAAATGATTCAGACCAGTGCCGTCCGCTGGCGTGAGTCAACAAACAGTCGGCCTTGGTTGGCTGGCATGCTGGTCAATCGGATGTGTGCCTTGCTCGATTTAAAAGCACTCTCCGGATTACTGGATCAGGCGGAAAATTCAACTGAAAAGGAGCGCTGTGATGACACAGGTTGCCATGACTGATAAGCAGGATGAAATTATCCAGTGGGTCACCTTCCGCTTAGAAGGTGAGACCTACGGTATTAACGTAATGCAGGTTAGAGAAGTACTTCGCTATAGCGAAATTGCTCCAGTTCCGGGAGCGCCATCTTATGTATTGGGCATTATTAACCTGCGCGGCAATGTGGTAACGGTGATCGATACCCGCCAGCGTTTTGGTTTGTCTTCGCGTGAAATTACCGACAATAGCCGAATTGTAATCATCGAAGCCGAAGGTCAGGTGTTGGGTATTTTGGTCGATAGTGTGGCTGAAGTCGTTTATCTCAAAGCATCAGATGTTGAGACGGCTCCGAATGTTGGCAACGAAGAAACCGCAAAATTCATCCAGGGCGTTGCTCAGAAAGACGAGGATTTATTGATTCTTGTTGATCTGAACAAGTTGCTTACGGAAGATGAGTGGAAAGAAATGGCGCAACTCTGAATGATGTCAATATTCTCCATTGCGCTTGTACTTTTAATCTGTATCCTTTTCGGGGTTATTGGTTGGCTGACTCTATCGCAGCGCCGTTTGGCATCGCGTCTGGAACTCATTGAAAATGAGATGGGCGATCTACAGATGTTGGTGAGTGCATTATCTGTAAGCGCTAGTGGCGCCGGTCAGGATCTGATCCTGCTGCGTCAGCGATTACAAGACGATCAGCCAGCTGAAACAATAGAACAAGATGTTGCCCGATATACTGAGGCTTCTCGTTTGCTGCAATCTGGAACGCAAGATGCTGTGATTCTTAAAGAATGTGGTTTAGCGAGGGCAGAACTAGATTTACTTCGGGCAGTTGGGCAGGGATCGTCCACATTTACGGAAAAATAAATTTCCTGCAGTTTGTTGGGTATCACTAGGTTAGATTTAATTAGCCAAGTGAGCCCAACAGATTGCCAGCCCCCGGAGTTATAGTGCTTCCTACACAAAATAATCAGGAGGCTGCCGATGTTTGATGCTGCAAGCAAATTTCATGGCAGTCAGCTTCATTGTCAGCGTGACGATCGACTGTTGTTTGAGCAGGTTGAATTTGAGATTCATGCTGGTCAAGCGTTACTTATAGAAGGTGCTAATGGCGCCGGTAAAACCAGTTTGCTGCGTTTTCTTTGTGGTCTTAATCAGGTCGCAGAGGGCGAACTGACATGGTGTGGCAAATCTGTCTCGCCTTCTGATCGCGATTACGCGAGCAAAATTTTATATATCGGCCATAAATCTGGCATGAAAGCCGACCTTAGCTGTGTTGAAAATCTCAGCATGCTAGTGCGGTTGGATGGTGAGGTCGCCGATAGAGAAATCATTGAACAAGCGTTAGATCAAGTCGGCCTGTATGGTTTTGAAGATCGACCTGCCGGGCGATTGTCTGCTGGTCAGCATCGTCGAGTTGCATTGGCTAGATTGTTACTACAAAAGAAACCTCTGTGGGTACTCGATGAGCCATTAACTGCGCTTGACGTTCAGGGTATCGCTTGGCTGGAATCGACGATTGCCAATCATTTGGCAAAAAATGGCATGATCGTGATGACTTCTCACTCAGTAGTGGGTGTTAATGACAACAACCTAGTGAGGTTACCGTTAAAAACGGGTGCGACAGCAGGAATTGCTAGCAAAACGGAGGCTAGCCAATGAGCGCTCTATTAGCCGTGGTTCGGCGTGATTTGTTACTGGCTTATCGTCGTCGCAGTGAATTGATGAATCCGCTAGTCTTCTTTGTCATTGTTATTACACTTTTCCCGCTTGCAGTCAGCCCTGCACCGAATACCCTAAGTCAGATGGCTCCCGGAGTGATTTGGATTTCGGCCTTGTTGGCGACTTTGCTTTCTTTAGAAAGCTTATTTCGAAGTGATTTTGATGATGGCAGCCTAGAGCTTTTGTTGCTAACCGAAACGCCGCTGCCATTGATTGTGATGGGTAAAATCATCAGCCATTGGTTGGTCAGTAGCTTGCCATTAATCATTCTTGCGCCGGCCTTGTCTCAGTTACTCTATATGCCGGTAGAAGCACTCGGTGTATTGATGCTCAGCCTATTGTTAGGCACGCCGATTCTCAGTTTGCTGGGTGCGGTTGGAGTTGCATTAACGGTTGGTTTGAAGCGTGGCGGCGTATTGGTCTCGTTATTGGTGCTGCCGTTATATATTCCGATCCTGATTTTTGCGGTGGGTGCGGTACAATCTGCCACCATGGGGATGGATTCAGGATTTCAGCTCTACCTGCTAGGCGCTATGTTTGCTCTAGCACTAACACTGTCGCCCTTTGCGACTGCTGCAGCTTTACGAATTAG
This sequence comes from Pelagibaculum spongiae, assembly GCF_003097315.1. Lineage (NCBI taxonomy): Bacteria > Pseudomonadati > Pseudomonadota > Gammaproteobacteria > Oceanospirillales > Pelagibaculum > Pelagibaculum spongiae. Next base: position 43,351 of record NZ_QDDL01000007.1, on the reverse strand, counting down.
TTTGAGTTAGGAAAAAATAATATGTGGGCTTGGTTTCATCGTATGGCTTCACCGCCACACTTTTACCGCACGGCAACGCGCTGGATTCCCCGGCTACTTTGGCCGTCGTTAATTCTGCTTTCAATTGGTTTGGTGTGGGGTTTGGCAGTGGCACCCGCCGATTACCAGCAGGGTGACAGTTTCCGGATTATTTATATTCATGTTCCAGCGGCTATGTTGTCGATGTCGATCTATGTCTCGATCGCTATCTCGGCAGCAGTTAGCATGATCTGGAAGATCAAAATGGCTGACGTGGTAGCCAAAGTTTCTGCGCCGATTGGTGCTTGGTTTACTTTTTTAGCGTTATTTACCGGCGCTATTTGGGGCAAGCCGATGTGGGGCGCTTACTGGGTTTGGGATGCTCGACTGACTTCTGAGCTAATTCTGTTATTCCTTTATTTCGGCCTGATAGCAATTCATGCGGCAATTGAAGATCGTATTCTGGCTGCCAAAGCTGCCGGTGTCTTAGGTCTAGTCGGTGTCGTGAATATTCCAATCATTCACTATTCTGTAGTGTGGTGGAATACGTTGCACCAGGGCTCGACCATTGCCAAGTTTGGTAAGCCGTCAATGGATATCGAAATGGCGATACCTTTATTTATTTTGATACTGGCGTTTAATTTATTAGCAGCAGCAATGGTTTTGATGCGCACTCGCAATGAAATTATTGATCGTGAATCAGATCGTCAGTGGGTCGCAGAACTAGAGGATCTGAAATAATGAATTTTCACTTCGACAGTTTTGCTGATTTTTTAGCAATGGGCGGTTACGGCTATTATGTCTGGATTGCTTATGGTGTATTTGCTGCAGTAATGGTGTTTAACTTGCTGCAACCTGGTTTTGTTCGCAAGAGTCTGATGGCTGAAATTCGTAGCCGAGTAAGACGTAAAGCGCGCGAAAAAACTCAAGCGAAAGGAGGTCAATAATGACACCTAAACGTAAAAAACGCTTAACGGTAGTAATGCTGATTTTATTTGGTGTTGGTACTTCAGTGGCCTTATTGCTTCAAGCCTTTCAACAGGGGGTTAACCTGTTTTATACCCCACAACAAGTTGTTCAGGGTGAAGCACCGAAAGGCGCAGTTTTCCGTGTTGGTGGTGTGGTCGTGCCAGACAGTGTTAACCGCGCTGATGATTCATTAAAAGTCACCTTTGGATTAACCGACAATAAAGGCACTATTACTGTTCACTACGAAGGTATTTTGCCAGATCTGTTCCGAGAAGGTCAGGGTATAGTCAGCCTAGGTTCGCTCGATGGTAAAGGCGGATTCCGTGCCCAGGAAGTGCTAGCCAAGCACGATGAAAATTATATGGCGCCAGAAGTTGTTGAAGCCCTAGGTGAATCTCATATCGCCGCATTAAAAGCCAAAGCAGAAGCTGCGCAAGAAGATCAAAGCTTAAAAGCAGATGCTAAAGGTTTTAACTAGATTTAACGCTAGAACCTTTAAATAAAAAACGGCCATTCCTGTGAGGGAGTGGCCGTTTTTTTATGGTGTTGGCTGATTTTTAAGATACTATGCCTCAGGATTTTCTAAAGAGGTGCTCCAATGGATAAGCTTAAATTAATATTTGATCAAGTAGATGAGTTAAATAGTAAATTTATTGAACCGATGTTTTTAAAATCTCCAGTTTATGTATTTAATAGTGAATCATCGCTTGTTGGCCTAGATGCTGAGGTTATTGAGGAAAACTATGACGATAGACATATAGCTTGGAAAACCCCCGGGGTATATGTTTTTCTCGATATGTATGGCGAGCCGATATATTGTGGGGAGGCAAGTCGGCATCTTTTTGGGCGTGTTTATGACTATTTTGCAAAGAAAGTACAGCCTGAATATTCTAAAATACATTCCAGATATGCGTGGTGGAATGAAGTTCCTGCTGGGGTAGTTTTGTTTTACATCGCTTCTAATGACCAAAACGACGAGGGGATGGGGTATGCTCTTGAAACACGAATTCTCAAGAATGTCCCTTTAAAATTCAACAGAAAGAAGAATATAATTTTACAGGATGCTGTTCAACATGTTTAGGTTTTTCATTAACTTTTGATTTCGATCTTATGACCTTGTTGTTTATGTTATAGAAGAGGTTTATGAAAGACATTCTCCGTAAAAAAATCATCAAAGTGTGTGATGATAAAATTGAAAAGAAAGGTTCGAATGTCGGGCTTTCCTTCTATGCATTTTTTGCCAATAAGAATGATGATCCTGAATTGCTAATGCAAACAGCAGAATGGTGGATCATGAAACACAAACTGGATCATTTCGAAAAGGCGCTGAAAATTAGAGAAATGGTGCTCGCAGGTCAATAGCAATTGGTTGATTTGTGGTTTTAAATTAGCTGATTTTTGGCTGAACGCTACGGCCACTTACACTTGCGTTTCTCAATTTGAACCCGCCGCTTGAAATGTTGTCAATTACCCCCACTAGACAAAGCATACTTACATAAGAAGGCAATCAAGATGTCGAATGATTCTGCATATGTGCCAGCCAAGGTTTGGAAGTGGGTTGGTGAGAATGGTGGTGTTTGGGGCAGTATGAACCGCCCAACTGCTGGTGCGACCCATGACAAGGAATTGCCAGTAGGCAAGCACCCATTACAGCTCTATTCGATGGCCACACCGAATGGTGTAAAGATAACCGTAATGTTGGAAGAGCTACTGGCGCTGGGCATTAGTGAAGCTGAATATGATGCGTATTTAATCAGAATTGGTGAAGGTGATCAGTTTGGTTCTGGCTTTGTTGATGCAAACCCTAACTCAAAAATTCCTGCTTTGGTCGATATGAGTACCGAGCAGCCGACTAAGGTGTTTGAATCTGGCTCGATCCTTCTTTATTTAGCCGAAAAATTTAATGCGTTTATTCCGGCAGAACCCGCCGGGCGAACTGAATGTTTGAATTGGTTGTTCTGGCAAATGGGCAGCGCACCTTATTTAGGTGGTGGTTTTGGTCATTTTTACCATTACGCGCCTGAAAAAATTGAATATTGCATTGACCGTTTTGCAATGGAAGTAAAGCGCCAACTAGATGTGCTGGATAAGCAGTTAGCCAATAATCGTTATATTGCGGGTGATGAATATACTATTGCTGATATTGCGATCTGGCCTTGGTATGGCGCACTGGTAATGAACCAGGCGTATGAAGCAGCAGAGTTTCTCGATACCGATTCTTACCAGCATGTGAATCGTTGGGCCAACGAGATTTTAGCGCGGCCAGCTGTGCAGCGTGGAAAAATGGTGAATAAGAGTTGGGGTGAGCTTGAAGAGCAGTTGCATGAGCGTCATGCCGCCTCCGATTTTGAAACTGCGACTCAAGATAAACTTGAGCAAAAGTAGCACTATTAATGTAATGCATGCTTAAAAAAACCATGGGGCGAGATGATGCTCCGTGGTTTTTTAGCGCTGGAATAAATGGAATTTAACCGATGCGCAGACTGATTTTAATATTTCCTATGACGGTTGTCATCTGGTTGGTGCTCTGGTTGCTGCCTGCGGCTAATTCAGTTGCGCCGCATCGCTACTATGAGTCATCAAATACTTTAGCAGTAATTGCCCATAGGGCTGGGCGAGGCGAAATGCCTGACAGTACTTTGCCAGCTGCGGTTGCGGCGCATCGGTTGAATGCGGTGATTGAATTAGACATTCACCAGAGTAAAGATGCTGTGTTGGTGGTTCGGCATAATGATACGGTCGATGCCACCACTGAAGGCTCTGGTTTAATTAAACAAAGAACGCTCCAGCAATTAAAACAGCTGGATGCCGGTTATCGATTTGATCCTCAAAAAAAGTCCAGTTTTCCATTTCGAAATAAAAACATAAAAATTGCTACGCTAGCAGAAATTATTGCAGCAACTCCCAATGCTAAATATGTTTTTGAGTTGAAGCAAATAGAACCTTCGATTGTTGAGCCATTGTGCCGGTTTATTAATAAAAACAGTTTGCAGAACAAAGTGCTTGTTGGATCTTTTTCGATTGATGCGTTAGCTGATTTTCGCCAGCTTTGCCCCGATGTCGCGACTTCTATGTCGGCGCAGGAAGTACTAGCATTGGTTCTCATGCAAAAAATTGGCTTGTCTCATTTATTGCCGATTCGAGCAAATGCAGTGCAGGTTCCGATTTATCGCTATGGATTGACTATTTTAACGCCATCATTTGTTGAAGCGGTCCAGCAGAGAGGTTTGAGGGTCGAAGCTTGGACAATTAATCAACCTAAACAAATGCAGAAAATGATTGATTTGGCGGTTGATGGGATTATTACTGACTATCCAGCTAAGTTAATTCGCTTGTTAGGTGAAAAATAAAAATAGGTTAAGCTATTAATGCCAAACCTATTTCATATTTTTTCTCAATTAAATTACTTATTGTTGAGGATGTTTCAGCCGCAATACAATTAACGGTATCAGAAGGAATAATAAATAAATCGGCAAAGATCCGCCGCCAGATTTAGGTGTGACTAAGTCAGCACCAGCAACAAAACTTGCTACTTGAAGTGGTGGCGCGGCATTACCACTGGCAAATGGTGGAGTGGCGATGGCGGCAAATGCTCCATTAAGAACAACCATTGTCCAGTTATAATTGGGATCTAACAAGCTAGCGCCGTGACTGGAGACCGTCATAAAATGATTAGAATCAGTGGTGACAATCGATACTGGAAATAATGCACCGGTTGCTGATTTGTAATGTATCGAAATTAATGTCTGTGTTTCTGTTGTAACCAATTCTGTGACCAAGGCTGCCAGAATATCCATTGAACCGATTGCTGGCAAACTTCCCCGAGCATCAATCGGTAGCCAGTTAACTCCGCTGCTATCGCTAATAAAAACACCGCTATCATCGACTAGCAAAACACGGCCATCAGCCAGTGGATTTAACGAAGTGACATCTTCATAGTAAGGATCGGGTGTACGAATGGCTTGCCACTGCTGGCCGGTTTCAGATGTTAGTACCTGAAGTTGATTGTCGCCATTGAGCGTGCTGCTTGCTAGGGCATAAAACCGATTGTTAGTATTAAAAAGTTTGCTGAATTTATAATTAATTGCGGTACTGGGAAGCGTTACGGTTGCCCAGCTCCCCGAGCTGCGATAATAGATTTTTGCTGCGGGATTATCGTTGGTTGCAGTTACCGCATAATCATCGCTGGCGGCATAATGAATTAAACTCGTTGCGAGCACATCGACTAGCTCGCTAGTCCAGCTAACCCCATCAATAGACTTGTAGATATTTCCCGATTCGGTGGTGATTACAAACTGGTTGCTACCACTATCATAAAAGGCTTTTTCAAAATCCTGATCGGTGAAAACAATCCCTCGATCAATCCAATCTGCACCATTTATACTGGTATACGCGCGGGTTTCTGGCTGGCTCGTTGCATTGGTGTAGTTCTCAACAATGAGTAGTAAGGATCCATTGCTAAAACTAGAAAAGCCTAAAGAATTGGCTTGAGGGGTGGGGTGGTTATTGATAGTAAAGTTGTACTGGTTATCTAATACTGCAACATAGCGACCGTCATCAGTGCTCGTGCTTTTAATAAAAACTGCATTATTACCCAGTTTTAAGGGGCTTTCTTGAAAATCTCCTAATGCGATATCTCCTGCTGAACCAGCCACTTCAGTAATCGTTTGTGCTTCCCAGCGAGTGTTTTTGGGTGCGCTGTCATAGTTGACGTTATGAATAGCTAGTCGTTGAAATACATTCTCCGCTGCGTCATTGCCTTGGATTATGCCAGCAACAATTGAAGCAATTGTAGAAATTTGATACTCACCGCGAGATGCATTTAAAGTAAATGAAATGCTGGCAGGTGCATCAACTGCATAATCTCTAGCAGCTGGGTCGCGATAGCAGTGCCAATTAAATTCAGCTTTAGGCATTGCCCCTTGCGCAGTTAGAGAAAGACTCGCACTGGCAACCAATGAAATATCAACCGCAACTGCTGCATTGCTGATTTGTTCGGTTGACTGATAATTGACGTTAGTTGGAGCGCCCCACGCGTTGGGTGTGTGAATGCATCCAGCAATCATCACGCCAGAACCCTCCTTGTCTGCAGTGAAGTTTCGAGTAATTACTGCGGTTTCATCGGCGGCAAATTGATAGCTAAGTTGTGCCGGTTCCTGGCGACAGCCGCCGAGAAACAACAATAAAATAGACAGGCTAATAAATGGTGATTTCAGTTGTTTGATCATCTTCCATGATTCACTTTTCATTTGAGTTAGCCAAATTCTAGCAACTGCGCGTTTGACTGTTTGCTTTTCGGCCAATAAAAAAGGAGCCAGTGTTGGCTCCTTTTTTATTGAAACAGAAAGGTTTTATTTTTCGAGTGCTTGCCAATGCTTACATCCGGCGATGGTTGCCCAAGCGGGAATTAACAAATTTAGCAAAGGCACCATTAAAACCACCGAAAAACAAAAGCCAATCAGCAAGGTAGAGATTTTGCCTTGCGCTAATTTTTTTGGCAGATCTTTAAAAGGCCTGCCAGCCACTTCCTGGGCGTAATCACTGTAATTAACCATTAAGATCCAGGCTCCCCAGAAGGCCGCTAGAATCGGTCCAACCAACGGAATAAAGCTCAGCAGTAGAATAAGAATGGCTCTGGGTAGGATGTAACCCAATTTGCTGAGTTCGCGGGAGAACACCAGCTTTAACTGCGACCAAGAAAAAGGGTTGGCAGTTAATTGGTGATCGAGCAGAATTTCTGCAATCACACTGTTGAACGGAGCGGCAATCAAGTTGGCAGTTAACAGAAATGTGAACTGAAAAACGATCAATAAAAGTAATGTCGCCAATGCAGTTAAAACTTCATCCAATAATGACAACCATTGGGGTAGGTCGCTGAGCCATTGTGCCAGATAATCGGCAACTAAGTTCCACCCGCTGAAGGCCAGAATGATGTAAAGTAGCAGGTTGGCCAATTGTGGGATTAGCACCCATCGGCGGAGCCGGGATGAAAATAACAGGCTAAAGGATTGGCCGAGTGTGGATAAGCTATGCATTGTTGAATGATCACCAAATGATCTATTAGTTTTTAGGCGGCTATCCTGCCACAACTACCAATATCGATCCAATATTGACCCAACGCAACTGTGATCAGAAATTGGTTATAGCCAAGCCACTTTAGAGGTATGAATTTCTGCATTTTGAGGTGGTTTTGCTATAGATTTTATAACAGCTGATTAGCTAAAATTCGCAGCTTGCGCTGCCCGATAGAACAGACAGACACCTGCGGGCGCTGTCAGGGAACTCTATGCGACTGAAACAAATTAAGCTGGCCGGTTTCAAATCCTTTGTTGACCCCACCACGGTACCGTTTCCCGGGAATCTGTGTGCGGTTTTGGGGCCGAATGGCTGTGGTAAATCGAATGTAATTGACGCGGTACGCTGGGTAATGGGTGAGTCTTCAGCCAAAAACCTGCGTGGCGAGTCGATGACCGATGTTATTTTTAATGGTTCAAGCCGACGTAAACCGGTTGGACTTTGTACCGTTGAGCTAGTGTTTGAAAATACTGAGGGTCGAATTGGTGGCGAGTATGCCAAATATGCTGAGTTGGCGATTAAACGCCAGGTAACTCGTGAAGCCCAGTCGACTTATTTTCTCAACGGCACCAAATGTCGTCGTAAAGATATTACCGATATCTTTTTAGGTACCGGTCTTGGCCCGCGTAGTTACGCGATTATCGAGCAGGGAATGATTTCCCGTTTGATTGAATCTCGCCCAGAAGAACTTCGAGTATTTCTTGAAGAAGCGGCCAGTATTTCAAAATACAAAGAGCGTCGTCGCGAAACCGAAAACCGCATGAAACACACACGAGAAAATCTCGAGCGGTTGGCAGATTTACAAGAAGAACTCGATACGCAACTTTCACGGCTAAAACGGCAATCCGACGCGGCGCGTCGTTATAAGGCATTGCGTGAGCAGGAAAGAACGCTCAAAGCGCAGTTATTGGCGATTCGCTGGCGCAATATGCAGCTACAAATTCAGGATGCAGAGTTATCACTTTCAGCCCAAGAAACTCGCATGGAAGCATCGCTGGCAGAGATCCGAAAAGCCGATGCTGACTTAGTAGCGTGCCGTGAAGGTAATAGCGAAAACACCGATAAATTTAATGAAATTCAGGGCCAGTATTATCAATTAGGCTCGAGTTTGGCACGAATCGAACAAGATGTAGAACATAGTAAAAGTCGCCAACAGCAATTGCAGCAAGAGCAATTACGCGATCAGGAAACACGTCAGGAATTAATTCGTCAGCTAGAACACGACCGCCAGCAATTGGAAGTGTGCCGTGAAGAATTAATGATGCTGGAACCTGAGCTTGAAGAAGTGCAAATGGCTGATGAAGAAAGTCATGAGCGTTTATTGCAAGCCGAGCAGGCGTTAGAAGAATGGCAACAAAAGTGGGATCACTTTCAGCAAAACAGTTCTGATTCCACCAGTAAAGCAGAAGTTGAAAAGGCCAAACTACAGCATTTAGAAGATGGGCTGGAAAAATCATTACAGCGCATTGAACGTTTAAAGCAGGAGCGCGGTTTAATTGATGACCAGTCAATGGAAATTGAACTGGAGTCGATTCTTGAGCAGCAAATGATGGTGGAAGAACAACTATCTGAGCTGGATATTCAGCGGGAAGAATTAACCGAAAAGCGTCAGCAATTACAGCAAGATGTTCGTGAGCTGGAGCAGCAATTATCTGAAGCACAAAATCATTTGCAGCAGCAAAAGGGCCGAGAAACATCGTTAAAAGTTTTACAGCAAGCTGCACTGGGGTTGGGTCAGGAACAGGCCAACCAGTGGCTTGAGCAGCAAGGGCTGGAAAATGCACCGAGAGTGGGGCAATTGCTGGAAGTTGAATCGGGTTGGGAACTGGCAGTTGAAACGCTGTTGGGTGAACGGCTGGAAGCGGTTTCTATTGAAAATCTGGCTGGATTAAATCTCGATCAAACACCAGCCAGCGGCCAATGGTTAGTAGAATCTGGCCTGCAAGATTCCCAGTCATTATCGGGAATTATCCGTAAAGGTATTCCGCCGCTATGGTTTGATCAGATTCAACTGGCAGAAAATTTACCGGCAGCGCAGCAAATGTTGACCGGTTTAAATGACCAACAATCGATTATTACTAAAGATGGTTTTTGGCTTGGTAAAGGTTGGTTGCGATTAAAACCGGCAGAAAATGAATCAGGCGGTGTGCTGGAACGCGAGCAACAACTGCGTCAGTTAACTGAAGAAATTGAAATTCAGACCGAAAAAGTCGAAAGCTTGAAATTGGCATTGGAGACTTCTCGAGAAACTTTAGAGCAACAAGCCAGGCAGCAGACGGATTTACAGCAGCAACGCGAAAGCATGGCATCTAGCGCATCGGAAGTTCGAGCCCGTCAATCTAGCTTGCAAGCAAGCCTTGATCAAGTTCGCCAACGTAGCGGTCAATTAGATCAAGAACTGGCGGAATTAACGGAAGGGCGAATGATTGATCAAGAAACTTTGATCGAAAGTCGCCAGCAGCTAGAGCAAGCACTACAGTCTTTAATGGAAGCCAATGACCTGCGTGAACAATTGCAAGGTCGAAGAGAAAACTTACAAAATAGTGTTGCTGATGCTCGAAATGGTGGTCGCCAATTGCGTGAAAAGCACCATCAATTATCTGGTCGGGTTCAATCACTAAAAAGTACTGAACAAAGTGCAGCTCAGGCGATTCGTCGTTTGCAAGATCAGCAGCAACAATTGCAAGAGCGTGCCGAAGAAGTGGCAATGCAGTTGGAAGAAGTGACCTTCCCGATTGAAGAAAAACTGATGCAACAGCAAGAATTGCTAGAGCGCCGGTTGCTAGTGGAAGATCAATTAAATGCTGCCCGAGATGGCATGCAAGGAATACAGCACCAAATTCTTTCGTTAGAAGAAAAACGCGCCGAAGCAGAGCGTCAGTTAGAAGGCGTTCGAAGTGCTTTGGAGCAGCAGCGACTCAGCCACCAAACTTTAATCGTTCAACAAAGGACGGTTGAAGATCAGTTAAAAGAAGGTGAGTTTCTGCTGAAAGAAATTATTGAAGATTTGCCAGAAACTACCGATGATCGACAATGGGTTAAAGATCTGGAATCGGTGTCTGAAAAAATTCGCCGCTTAGGTGCGATTAACCTAGCAGCGATTGAAGAATATCAGACCCAAGCCGAACGAAAAGAATACCTAGACAGTCAAAGAGATGATTTGGAGCGGGCGCTAGAAACGCTGGAAAATGCGATTCGCAAGATCGACAAAGAAACACGAGCCTGCTTTAAAGAGACCTTTGATAAGGTGAATGATGGCTTGCAGACCTTGTTTCCTAAGGTTTTTGGTGGTGGTGCCGCATGGTTGGAGTTGACTGGTGAAGATCTGTTGGATACCGGTGTTACGATTATGGCGCGTCCGCCGGGTAAGCGAAATTCAACCATCCATTTATTATCGGGTGGTGAAAAAGCTTTGACTGCGATTGCACTGGTATTTTCAATTTTTCAGCTAAATCCCGCTCCATTCTGTATGCTTGATGAAGTGGATGCACCGTTGGACGACGCAAACGTCGGCCGATATTGCAAGCTGGTCAAGGAAATGTCAGAGCAAGTGCAGTTTATTTACATAACTCACAATAAAATTGCCATGGAAATGGCGAGTCAGCTTACCGGTGTCACCATGCAAGAGCCCGGCGTTTCACGCCTGGTTGCTGTAGACGTAGATCAAGCCGTGGAACTGATCGAACACTAAGAGGAACGGCAGGCGTGGAACTATACCATCTGCTAATAATTTCAGGAGTAGTACTGGTCATGGTGGGATTGTTTGATGCGTTGCGCCGGTGGCGTAAGGCAACCAGGGAAGATGAACAAATCGATTTGCGCAGTCGCGCTAAGTTCGACCTTTCTACAAATGGTGGAGCAAAGGAAGCTTCTGATCCGTTTGATGGTGTGCTCGGTCCTGCGCGTCCCGTGAAATCTAGCCCAGCAGCTGATGCTTCGATGCAAGCTGACTTGCAGCCACAAACTGCCCAGTCAGCTGCAGAAAAAAGACCATCAGCCAGGCCTGCTACTCAGCCGTCGCTTGCCGATTTTGATGCAGAAGCAGTAAAAGTGCATAAAGAGCCGGTATTTAAAGCCAATGCAGTCAACTCTGCTGCAAGCAGTGAAAAAGCCCGCCCAGCATCTGTCGGTGATTCGGTACATCATGAACCGACGCTGAATCAATTCGAGAATCAACATATTCCCGCTTCATTATTGAAGCAGCCATCGGAAGTTGATTTAGTTGAACCGGTGGATGACGACCCAGCAGAAAATTTGCCGCTGGATACATTGTTGGAAGATATTACTCAGCAGTCAGATCCTGCAGATCGAAGCGAACCCACTGCCGCAGAACCTATCGAGCCAACATTTGATATGCACAAAGAGTTAGATCAAACGGAAAACACGCCAGACACTGCGTGTGATGAAGTGAGAGAAGACCAGCAATATCAGGTGTTGATGATTCATCTGGCAACCCGTGGCAATGGTATTTCTGGAAAAGCGTTATTGCTGGCATTGGAACGGGAGCAGCTTCAATTTGGCGAAATGAACATTTTCCATAGTCACCAAGATGATGATCCAGCGCTGCCGATTATGTTTAGTCTGGTCAATTCTATGCAACCTGGTAATTTCGACCTAGATACTATGGATCAACTGATAACGCCTAGCGTGACGATGTTTGTTCAAATCCCCGGTCCGAGTAATCCTCGAAAGGCAGTTTGGAATATGTTGGAAACCGCTGACCGTATGGCCAAGCAAATTAATGCTGACCTGCTAGATTGCAAACGCATGCCAATGAAGCAAGATCAAGCAGCAAGAATGTTGGATGAAGCGGAGCGTTTAACCCCCGCATCAGTTTAATATTATTTAAATATTTTAATTCGGCGAGCCATGACTATCGGTTGTGGCTCGCCATTTTTCTGAGAAGATCATGAGCGAACGTGAGAGCATAAAGCAGCGTATTGAACTACTGCGGCAACAAATCCGTCAACACAATCATCTTTATTATGTTTTAGATTCCCCTGACCTTCCTGATGCTGATTATGATCGGCTATTTAGTGAGCTTTGTGATTTGGAGTCTCAGCACAGGGATTTAATTGTTCCTGAGTCTCCAACTCAAAGAATTGGTGGCAAGCCTCTAGTTGGCTTTAAGAGCATTGCTCATCGGTTGCCGATGTTGTCGTTGGCCAATGCTTTTAATAATGAAGAATTGGCAGACTTCGCCCGCCGTGCCAGTGAGCGGTTGAGCCACACCTCAGAATTAACCTGGTCGTGCGAGCCAAAACTCGACGGTTTAGCGGTCAGCTTGGAATATCAAGATGGTGTTTTTGTTCGAGGTGCAACCCGTGGTGATGGCCAGTCGGGTGAAGACATTACCGAAAACCTGCGTACTATCAGAGCTATTCCCCTGAAATTGTTGGGTGGAGGCTGGCCGGCATCATTAGAAGTTCGCGGCGAAGTTTATATGCCGATCGCCGGGCTAGAAAAATTAAATGCCAAGGCGCGGATTCTTGACGGCAAAATATTCGCCAACCCACGAAATGCCGCAGCTGGCAGTTTGCGTCAGTTAGATCCTAAAATTGCCGCCAGCCGCCCACTGAGCTTTTTTGCTTATAGCGTCGGTGCAGTGGAGCCTGATAGTTTGCCTGCAGGGCAAATTGAATTGTTATTGCAGTTAAAAGAGTGGGGTTTCCCGGTTTCTGATTTAATCAAACGGGTTGATTCTTTGCAGGGCTGTTTTGATTATTATGAAGATTTAACCGCTAAACGTGATGACTTAGCATTTGAAATTGATGGCATTGTTTACAAAGTAAATGACCGCCAATTGCAAAAGCAATTGGGTCAGGTTGCTCGAGCGCCGCGCTGGGCAATTGCCAGAAAATTCCCCGCCCAAGAAAAATCAACTTTGCTAGAAGGCGTTGATTTTCAAGTTGGTCGAACCGGCGCAGTCACACCAGTGGCACGTTTGAAGTCGGTTGATTTAGCCGGGGTGGTGGTTAGCAATGCGACCTTGCATAACATGGATGAAGTTACTCGATTGAACTTGTGTATCGGTGATACGGTGGTAGTTCGTCGTGCTGGTGATGTAATCCCTCAAGTAGTAAGGGTTGTCCAAACTGAAAGAAGAGGCATCGAGCCCATAAAAATGCCGAGCGAGTGCCCGGTTTGTGGTTCTGCGGTTAAACGAGCTGAAGGTGAAGCAGTTTCTCGCTGTAGCGGCGGATTATTCTGCGGCGCACAACGTAAACAAGCAATCATTCATTTTGCATCGCGTAAAGCACTCGATGTTGAAGGACTGGGCGATAAGTTAGTCGAATTATTAGTTGAACGTGAACTGGTTAAATCACCAGCCGATTTATTCCGTGTCCAGGCTGATACGGTTGCTCGATTGCCACGCATGGGCGAAAAATCTGCGACTAAATTGGTGAGTGCTTTAGAAAAAGCCAGAGAAACTACTCTGGAACGGTTTATCTATTCGTTAGGTATTCGTGAAGTGGGTGAGGCGACTGCCAGAAATTTGGCGTTGTATTTTACTGAATTAGATAAAATTCGTCAGGCAGATCATGAAGCATTAATTGCTGTGGCAGATGTTGGTGAAATTGTCGCTAAAAATATTCGCAGCTTTTTCTCTGAAACTCATAATGCAGAAGTGGTTGATGATTTAATTCAATTTGTCCATTGGCCAGAAATTGAGAAGATTGTTGATGAAAATAGTCAACCTTTACAAGGGTTAACTTTTGTCATCACTGGTAGCTTCGCGGCTTATCAGCGAAGTGACTTGAAGAACCAGCTACAACAAATGGGCGCAAAAGTAAGCGGCAGTGTTTCAAAGAAAACCCATTGCTTGATTGCCGGTGAAGCGGCAGGTTCGAAGCTGGATAAAGCGACTGAGCTTGAAATAAAAATCATTGATGAAACACAAGTAGCTGAGCTTTTGGAGAACCCAGAGTCATTCTGGCAGCAAGTGGGTTAACTTGACTGAATAAGTATGCTGCCAATGTTCATAATTCAGTTGTGGATATTGGTATGCTACTTGGAATTTGTATCGCTTTGTTAGCGCTTCAAAAGCCCGCTTCGATTTTTTTGTTCGTTGATTACCTGTTTAAAAGATTCTGCCTATACTTCTGTGAATAAATCCATTGTTGCGAGTGGCTTTGACATAGCTTGTCTATCTATTTTGGTAGGTAAGTGGCTAACTCTAATCGACAAAGCAAAGATGAGAGAGGCAAGGTGATTGAATGTTTAGTTAGGCAACTTATTGTATCAAAATACAGATCTAAGATTGATGCTGCTACTGAAGATGGGCTATTAGTGTTAGTAAAAGATGCGCTGGCTAATTACTTTAATATCGATGAATTTTTTTCTGCTTTGATTGTTTCTATGAAGACCAATTTTGATGAGCAGATTTTTTCTTCGCCTATCCTATCGCAGGAAGATGCTAGTAAATTTGTAAAATCTGCTTGTTATGGTGAAGAAAGTGTAAGCTTTACTTCAGATCATGCATTGTTAATCAATATTTTCATAGATGTTATCGACATTCTTAATTCTGTTGGTGTAGGAAGAGATGCAGGTGAGGGTCGGGCTTCAGGTGTTTCAATTATCCATAGAATATGGTTAGGGAAAATACCGTCAGAGGAAAAGATTCTAATTGCAATGGCTACCAATGTTACTTTATGTGAGAGTTGGAAAAATAAATCTAAATTTGAGTCATATTTTTGGGTTGAAAATAGTAGGCTGAAGATTTTTTTTGAAAGCGTTTTGCCGCGCCGTGTTAAAGTGGTTTTGATTGATGATTTGATTGATGGGTTTTTAAAAAAACATCCTAATTTAAAGTGGTTGCAAGCTAGAGTTAAAGCATTCATTCTTCAGAGAAGATATGCGTTTGCTACAGATATATTGCGATTAATGACTCTCTATATGTATGGAGGGTTGTACTTAGATTTTGAATTTAGATCCCTTAGATTAAATGATGTAGGAAAAGGCTGTGGTTTTTCATTTTTTCACGATGACATATACCATTTACCGGTTAATTTTAGCCCTTCATTGATAGGAGTTCCAGGTCAAGATGATAAGCCTGCGGAACTCTTTCATAGCAGAGAAACCGTATTTTCATCGTTTTCTGATAGTGCAAAAAAGGTAACGGAGAACAAGTTTAGAGATAATATTCATGCATTGTCTTTTCAAAGGGTTGAAAATTCAGCTATATATATTGGTGCTCCTTATTCTGAGCATGCGCTATCAATGTTAAAGATGTTGGAAGATATCACCGTAAGTGATATTCGGTTAATTGCTGGTAGAGCGGCAAATGCTAAAAAAATAGATAGTGTATTAATGCCAATCTTCCATTCCGCCTTTGATCGAAATCCTATAAATTTTGGATGCTTTAGATCAAACTTGATGCTTTTTGATGGCGTTAAATGTTATCGCTGGAACAGTTCTGGCGAGGTTGAAAGTGTATTGTCTTTCACCTTTAAGCTAGATAGCCGCTTTACTTTCGGTACAGAATGCACGGCTCGCGATTCTTTGTTTTTTGAAAGGTCAAACTTTGTTGGGTTTTATATTTCTTCGATGAGACTTGTGAAGAGCATCAATCTCAGTTGGTTTAAGCGAGAGTTGTATCGTTCGTCTGAGGTCTAAGCTATACATTGAGCGGCATCAAGGATTATTGATTGAATTGTGACTAATGTCTGTCTTGGTAAGGCAATTGATGGCTGCCATTAAATCCGGATTGTGAGTGTAATGTCCCTAACAGTTTTAGTGTTATCGATTTTTGGACTGTTCTGGTTAGCGATTGTTTTAATTGCCACCAGCCAAGTTCGTGAACAAAAAAATAAGCAAAAAATTCTTGCTGCGGATAAATTCCAAAAGAAAGCCGATCAGTGTGATTACATTCTGGGTAATCTGCCTGAATTTTGGTTAAATGCTGCTGCTAGATTGGCGCTAGCAGAGCTGATGGTTGAATCTTTGGAGCAGGCCTTAAGCCTAGATCAGAAATCAGATGCACTTCAGCAGCGGTTAACGCGTGCCAATCAATTATGTTCAAGATTGAAATCCCAAGTTGAAAACCAACTGTTTGTTAATGAAATTCCCAAGCAGATTCGAGAAGGCGATGTTCGCCAATTGCAGTTGAACATTACCAAAGCCGATCGAATGTTGGCTGGCCTTTATGGCAAAACCGCACCGGCTCAATTAGAAAAATGGCACCGACGTTTGCGCCAGGCAGTTAATGAAGTGGAAGTGCTCGGTCATATCGCAGCGGCTAAACGAGAATTGCAAAGTGGCAAGCGCTTTAAAGCCGAAAGATACTTTCTGCGAGCCACCGACTTGATTAAAACTTGTGATATTAGCGACACCAAACAGTTTCAAGCTTATTTGAAAGCGGCCTCGAGTACTGATGGAAGTCAGCAGGATTCAGGTGATGCTCCTACTGAAGATTTAGCGAACCAAAACACGGCAACTCCAGTCGATATCGATCCTCAAATATCTGTTGATGCTCCGGCTATAGTCGCAGAAGCATCTTGAGCAAAACACCTACCTTCGGCTTTTAGCCTGCTGCTCGCTACTCCCTATCCAATCAGACTTATAGCCAACACGGTTTTGCGTTAGACTTGGCGCCATTAAATACAGTCTTTGTAGTGCCTGCTGTCAGCCGATCCTCAAACAGGGCGATGACTGTGCTGCAGGCAAGTTATATCCGGAGTCCGATTTGTCATTTGAAGCAGCAACGCTGGTTACTGAGTTAGAGACCCTGCGTGATTACCTCCGCTGGAGTTTTAGTCAATTTAATCAAAGCGATATTTTCTATGGCCATGGTGCGACCAGTGCCTGGGATGAAGCGGTAGAATTGCTGGCAGGTAGCTTGCATTTACCGCGTGATATCGATGGCCGTTTGTTAGATTCCAAGCTGACCACCCAAGAGCGTAAGCATTTTATCTCTTTGGTTGATCAGCGGATTAATCAGCGTTTGCCAGTCCCTTATTTGACTGGCCGTGCTTTCTTCTGCGATCTGGAGTTTAAGGTGGATTCCCGAGTTATTGTGCCGCGTTCACCGATTGCCGAGTTAATTCAACAGCAGTTTTCTCCTTGGTTAACCGAAGAGCCGGCCCGCGTTCTGGATATGTGTACTGGCTCGGGTTGTATTGCGATTGCTTGTGCTTATGCATTTCCAGATGCCGAAGTGGTGGGTGCTGACATCAGCGACGATGCGATGGAAGTCAATGCAATCAATGGCCAGCGACTGGATCCAGAAGGGCAGGTGCGTTTTGTTAAAAGCAATCTATTCTCCAATCTGTCAGGTGAGAGCTTTGATCTGATTGTTTCTAATCCGCCGTATGTCGATGCGCGTGATTTATCGGAAATGCCAAAAGAATTTCATGCAGAGCCAGAAATTTCATTGGGCTCGGGTGAAGATGGTTTGGACCTGACGCTGAAAATGTTGGCCCAAGCACCGGATTATCTGAACGATGGTGGTTTGTTGATTGTCGAAGTGGGTAATAGTTGGGTGGCGTTGGATGAAATGATTCCTGAAGTTGGTTTGATTTGGATTGATTTTGAAAACGGCGGCCATGGCGTATTCGCCACCAATAAAGAACAATTGTTGGCTCACCGTCCACGCTTGAAACAGTTGGCAGCTGAACGTGCATGATTAATGTCAATATGGCCCCGCTTGCAGTAGTTAGCTGCTGAGGGTGCATAATTAATAATAACGCGGCAGAAATATAAATAATCTGCCGCATCTCTTGTGTTGAAACCCAATTAATGAGGCGCGCATGTCAGGGAATAGTTTTGGAAAGCTCTTCACCATTTCTACGTTTGGTGAAAGTCATGGCCCGGCTCTGGGGTGTATTATTGACGGTTGCCCTCCGGGGTTAGAACTCACCGAGGCCGACTTGCAGATTGATCTAGATCGTCGTCGCCCAGGTACTTCACGCCATACCACGCAGCGACGTGAGCCGGATCAGGTAAAAATTCTTTCAGGTGTTTTTGAAGGTAAAACCACCGGCACACCGATTGGCCTGCTGATTGAAAATACCGATCAACGCTCAAAAGATTACGGCAATATTGCCGAGCAATTTCGTCCGGCGCATGCCGATTATTGCTACCAGCATAAATATGGTATTCGTGATTATCGCGGTGGTGGTCGTTCATCCGCCCGCGAAACGGCCATGCGAGTTGCTGCAGGTGCCGTGGCTAAAAAATATTTAAAAGAAAAAATGGGCGTTGAAATTCGCGGTTATTTATCTCAATTGGGCCCGATTAAACTGGATTTAAAAGATTGGTCTGCGGTAAGTCAAAATCCATTTTTCTGCCCAGATCCTGAAAAGGTGTCTGAGTTAGAAGAATATATGGATGCCTTGCGTAAAGAAGGTGATTCGATTGGTGCTAAAGTGACTGTGATTGCCGATGGTGTGCCGGTCGGTTTAGGCGAGCCAATTTTTGATCGATTAGATGCTGAACTGGCCCATGCATTAATGAGCATTAATGCGGTTAAAGCGGTCGATATTGGTGATGGCTTTGCAGTAGTTGAGCAAAAAGGCACCGAACACCGCGATGAAATGACACCCGAAGGTTTTTTATCAAACCACTCTGGCGGCATTTTAGGTGGTATTTCAACTGGCCAGCAAATTAAAGCCAGCATTGCTTTAAAGCCAACTTCTAGTTTGCGTCTGCCGGGTCGCTCGGTTGATATGCAAGGTAACCCGGTAGAGGTCATTACCAAAGGTCGTCACGACCCGTGTGTTGGCATTCGCGCGACACCGATTGCTGAAGCGATGATGGCACTAGTACTCATTGATCATTTGCTGCGTCATCGGGCGCAAAATGCTGACGTTGATACCTCAGCCCAATTTGCGATTGCTGCTCAAGCGCCAATTGATTCAAACGAATCTAAAGGCGAATAAACTATGACCGGGCAACTTCCTTATTGGCGGTTGTCTGGCTTTTATTTTTTCTATTTCGCCAGTCTTGGCACCTTGCTTCCTTACTGGGGGCTCTATCTCGACCAGCGCGGTTTCAGCGCATTTCAAATCGGCACGCTGTTTGCCATTCTCTCTGCCACCAAACTGGTTGCGCCTTATCTGTGGGGCCAGTTAGCCGATCGGCTGGGGCGGCGAATGATGGTTATTCGCTTAGGTGCCTTGCTGGCTGCCTTGGCTTTTCCTTGGGTATTGTTTGCTGATTTATTTTGGCAAATGTTGTTGCTTATTGTTTTATTTAGCTTTTTCTGGAATGCTATTTTACCGCAATTTGAAGCGGTGACTTTTAGTTATTTAGGCAATAATAGTTTTCAATACAGCAGAATTCGTCTATGGGGTTCGCTGGGATTTATTGTTGCTGTGACGCTGCTGGCTCAGGCCTTGAATTATTTTGACTTAGAAGTGATTCCTATAGCGGTGAGCTTGGTGATTGTGCTGATTTTAGTTGCTGCGCTATATGTGAAAGAACCGATTAAAGCGCTTGTTGTTCAAGAAAATTCTGGCAAAGAATTCACATCAAAAGAATCTACCGATAAGCTATTAACAGCGACAGCAGTTGGCGATTCAATTCAAACGATTATTAAAAAACCAGCAGTAATGGCTTTGCTGGCAGTTTGTTTTTTATCGCAATTTTCCCACGGTACTTATTACAGCTTTTATAGCTTGTACCTAGAACAACTCGGTTACAGCAAAACACTCATCGGCACCATGTGGTCAGCTGGTGTGGTGGCAGAAGTGATTATATTCAGCCAGATGTATCGATTGTTAAAACGGTTTGGCCCAGAAAAATTACTGTTAGCTGGTTTGTTGCTGACTACTATTCGCTGGCTAATGATCGGCTATACCGCGCAGTCGTTGTACTTGCTACTCGCTGCGCAACTGTTACATGCGGCCAGTTTTGGTGTCTTTCACGGTGCAGCAATTGAACTGATCCATCGGCATTTCAAAGGCAAGGTGCAGGGGCGAGGGCAGGCAATCTACTCTTCAATTAGCTTTGGTGCTGGCGTTGCGCTAGGTAGTTTTGTTGCAGGCATTGGCTGGGATTATTTTTCACCACAATCGGTATTTACCTTCTCTGCCATTGTTGCATTTAGCGGCACATTGGTTTGTTGGAAGTGGTTGAAGCCGGTTTCGGCAGTGGCAGCAGGGTGAGGCGTTGTTGCGGTTTAATGCCTTTGGAAAAGTTTTAGCTCAAGCCAACCAGTTTGAATATAAAATGGTTGGCTTATTATGAATTAAAGCTTGGGCTAGTTAAGTAAGCGCTTTTGGCTTTACCCCTTGGGTATTGTATAAATACAGAATTGCCCATTAATGCTTGTCTGGATTTGGTGGTTGTATAGAATCTTTAGTATTATGCAGATCATTTTCTTGGGGCGCAATCCAACCAATATTGTCTTTAGCTTCAATAGTATAAGATCCGCCAGAAAAATAAACATTTCCAACTACATAATTATCACTTAACGCTTGAGTGAAACTAAATTCATGAAATTTTTTATTGTCATCAGGAAAAAATCCTCTCCAATGAATAATACCATCAAGCACTGTTCTTTCAGTCACTTCAGCGCGTAATGTAGGGGTCGTTGCGTTGGGTAATTGCAATTCAAACGTTTCACCCACTAAGGTGACTTCTAACCGAAAAGGCTGAAAACCAATGAATTGTCTTCCATCATCGATTTTTTCTTGGGGTAATGGGTAAGTGAGTTGGCTAACTGCATCTTCTTTATTGATTGGTTTCCATAGCGTTTTTTGAGATAAACCTAGCTGCATATCTTGATCTGATATATATACGTCGGGGCGATCGTTTTGTAATAATACTAAACGTGTCTCGGCACGTATTTGTTCTTTTTGTGGTGCGTTTATACTGCTAGCGTCAGGGTCGAGTATTTTTTTTCTTTCGGGGTCATTGTTTGAAATGACGTTTTCTTTTGTCGGTAGATCAATGATATCGCTATCATTTAAATCAATGTTTATGGCTGTTGGTTCTATTGTAGGCTCTATTGCTTGAGCTTTTGTTTTCACAGGTTGTTGGTTTAGTAATAATTGACTGCCAATAATGGTAATGCTCGCAGCCACTAAAAGAAGGATTTTAAGATTTGTCATGGATCTATCACCGTTTTTATTTTAAACAATAACCATTGGAGGTCTATTTTATTTATGCGAGAACTCCGATCACTTAAAACCACATGACCTAGTAATTCATTGTTTTGCCTAGTTAGTGGTGAATCATCGGTCGAGTGCATTGATTTTTAACAATAATCAATGCGGCGCAGAGATGCAAGATTGTGAAATACACAGAAATAGATCATTTTAGATATAGTTCCAAAGGTTGGGTAATGCTTAGCGTGTCTGATTCATTCAAAACCTCTCCGCCCTTAAGGTGGTGTGATTTTTGTGCAAACTCATTGTAAACAATGAGGAATCAGACACGCTTCTTTTGTTTGATCAATCAACTAGGGTTTTGCTTACTTCCGGATTTTTGCAATGGGCTTAATAGTCTCACCGAATATTAAATTGATGGATGAGAGTACTAAGTTCCTTAGCTAACCCTAATAGAAGTTAGCAGCATACGGCGTATTTTGATTGATGACTCTAACAGCATCATGCTGATTTTCTATACCGCGAGGTCGAAGCAAATCATCGTAAAGACTTGGAGTAGAATAATAGGGTGCACTGTTCCTACACATAGCACTCTCTTTGTATCCATGACCATAGCCATTTTGCCCACCACGACAATGTTCTAATCCCATATTATGACCGAACTCATGCCGCATTACGGTAGTGCCGCATCCTAGCTTACCAACAGCAACCATATGATATCTATGTACATTATAAAATGCAGCGATATTATCATTTACATAAGCACGTCCACAGACGCCAGTTTGTGTGCCCACATAATATACAGCATCTGCACTAAGCTCTGCTCTAGTGGTTTGTACTTCAGAGTTCCTATCAGGCATATTGCCAAGAACTGCGTTACTACTGTTACCAGAGATTGTCATTTTTACAATACCAGCCAACTTTAACCTAGCATTTGCTTTGGAATTGTGAAGCGTAGTATTCGTTAACCTAAAACTCTCATACATTCTAGCGCGCGCACCATTTTCACCAAGACTATTGGCAACAGCGTCACTATAAACCAGTAACATAGAAATAGTCTCAGTGGCTCGCACCCAACGGTTTTCAGCCCTTAGGAACTGAATTTCTTCACCGCTACTAACAGAGACTGCCCCTAATAACGGTGAGTCGCTTGAAGTCACTTCAAATTCTAAATCAGCGCCGCTAGTAATAGTTACTCTATCACCATTGGTAGCATGGCGACTTAAACGCACTTCAGAATTCCAGTTCCTATTGTGAACAGTAACATGCGTGTTCGGTGTAATACTTGAAGGGATACCTCTACTAAATAGGCTTTTAACCGAGTGATGAGTGACTGGGCTTTTTATTAATTTCCACTCCTGGTCGCTTTCAACATACATAAATTCATAAACATCACCGCTATTGACAAGCAGCGACCCTACATTGTCTTCAACCCCTTGGTGATTGATTTCAGACTGCAATGCGCCTGTTGACGTAATGCGAATGCGATCTCGATCAAAGGCTTGTGCGGGTAGAGTGATGCGCCTTGTCCAACTGCTATCGCTAAGAGAAAGTACCATTAGAGGGCTTGTAGGACGTGGTAATTGATGGCTGTTCAATAAAGTATCCGGCGTAAGATAATGAGCAGGTGTTAGAATTGGAAACCATTTACTATCTTCTGTATTGTATTGATATATATATGAATCTCTGTTTTTAACTGCATAATGGTTTGCATATGCTAAAACGCCTGTGTCACTGAAACTCGAATTCCGAGATGCGTGAGATTTAACAATTAACAGTGCATTGTTTGGAGCGCTAGCAGGAAATGATATAGAAGGTGCCCAATTATTATTGGCGATACTATAAAGAATAATGGTTGCATCAGTTGTTGGTAATTGTGCATCTATGCTATTAGGGTTCCACCTTACAACGGTATCACCGTATATTCCCCAATCATTTGTTCGCTTCGCAAATAGATATGTTTGCCCCTGTAGTAAAGGAATAGAAACATCTTTGGCGAGTCCAGTGAAAACCCCTTGAATAAAACTGCGAGATGCTGCATTTGATGATATACGGATGGTTGTGCCTATTTCAGCATCTTTAGGCAATTTTATATCCCTTGTCCAGTTCCCATTATAGGTTGTGAAATAGATATCACTATAGGTACCGGGTATTTGTCCATTGGTCACGATGTCGCTATTAGGTGTTAAATTAATCGCCCAAGAAGTAGTGCTGATTAACAAGAGCAGAAACGTTAATCCCACTTGTTGCAGGAGATTTGGAAATGTTTTCATGATCAGAGCCCTCAATCATATATTTAAATCTAAATGGGCTATATAGGTGATTATATAGATGTTTATATAAGTGGTTGTAAGGTATTCGCCGCTTTTTGATGACCCTGTAAATAACCAGATAAATCGCTTTGCACGGAACATAAGTAATTCTTACTTATATTGTTCTAAATCCGTAACGCCGAATCACTGAATTTGTTCGTAAAAAATTTTCAAGTTAAGAGAATGCTTATGTTTTGTCAAACCTGACAATGCCATTTTTTAATCTGTGTAGGTGATTTTTTGAATTTATATCACTCAACGCTAAAGTTTTTCTATCTTGACATTGGAACGCTGCTACGAAAGGGCAGCAGAAGTTTTCAGTATCTCAATATCACAGCATAACAATAGCTATCTGACGGTCCTAAGATGCAGCTTTTATCTTTTTTCGTCAAATTAATTACATGTTGATTCGTCATCTTCATGTTGTCGCAATGTTTCTTGGTAAATTAAATTGCTCGCTGAAAAATAATGCTTCAGTATATCTGATGCACCATCAAAAAATCATATGGTCTGCATTGTTGTTACTGAGCTTGGTCATAGAAGTTTGGTCGCAGAAGCTTGGGCTAATTTGAATACACAAGATTGAGTTAGTTTTTTTGAAACTGGATGACACCCACAAAAATCAGTTCAATAAATATCATGCATTCTTAGCGTTCATAGAATCAAAGATAAAGTAATTGGTTGTTGTATTAATGCCTAGACATTGATTTTTAGCGTTAATGACAGGCACCACTACAGTGCTGGTTGGATTTCAAGGTTTTCTGTATGGAAAACAATTGCAATCCAAAAGCTTGGCGGATCTGAGTGGTTGCCAATAAAAAAATTAACTCACAGTGGGTTAGTAATTGATACTGCCGATTTATCGATGTGGTTTTTTATAATTTTGATTGTGGGCAATTTCTAAGCTGGATGGCGACACTGAAGTCATCAAAATAAATTTTTCTAATAACATTGATAGTCCAGATCTTTGGATGATAAATATTATGTGGTTAAAATGTGTGGATATTTAAATAGTCAGTCAGTCATAAGGTGAATTTTTGTGAGTGTTGTTAAAGTTTTGTGTGGCAGGTGTTTTGAATAGTTAAAGCCAGAATTTTAAACAGGAAATGGGGGTTAACCTTGTTAGGGTCGAAGAAATTTTAAATTGCCCTGAACGGTTTCAATTTCTGAAATGATTTTTCTGGAGCGGAGCTACCATCCCTGGCACATAGGTTCCGGCTTCTCGGCTTTGGCATTCTGCATCGCCCTAATCCGTGCATCCATGCACTTCTTGTCTGGAATGACGGCTCGGAGTATGTTGTAAACTACAGTGCTTCATTAGTCACTCCGTCATGCTCGCCATGGGAGGCGGATATCCATAAGCAGGGAGAGCAAAACTCTAAAGTTTTCCCACATGTTAGCAGGTAAAGTTGAATAATTAGCAACCGGTGTATTATTTAATTCCAAGCCCTTTATATCTGCTGTACTCATCTTTTAATTGACTGTTTATTCTTTCTAGCGTAATTCGTTCGTTGTCGTGAATGTCTTTTGGCTGTCGATGCTCTATCGGTTTGCAACGTGTTATCTCGGCTAATATTTTCGATTTTTTTATATTGATTTTAATATCAATCAATATGGTGGAAGGGTGCTGGGTAGCGAGGGGGGACGGAAATAAATCATTTTTGATATGGTTTCAAAGATTAGGTAGTGCGTTGAATGTTTTATTTATTCAAACCCTCACTGCCGTCGAGGTGGTTTGATTTAGCTTTTTTTTCGAACTCATTGTAAGCAATAAGGAATCAGGCACATTTTTTTGTTTGGTTTATCAACCACAATCATGCTTGCTTCCAGGTTTTTACAGTGGGCTCAGTAGTCTCACCAAATAATAAATGGATAAATGAGACTACTGAGCTCCTTAGTTATTCCTGAAAGAAATTAGAAACAACCGGTGCATTTTCATTGATAACTCTAACAGCATCATGCTGATTTTCTATGCCACGAGGTAGAAGTAAATCATTGTAAAAATTTGGGGAAGAGTAGTAAGGTGCACGGTTTCCACACATAACACTCCCCTTGTATCCATGGCCGTAGCCATTTTGCCCGCCATTACAATGTTCTAATCCCATGTTATGACCAAACTCATGTCGCATTACGCTCGTACCACACCCGAGCCTGCCAAGAGCTACCATGTAATTTCTATGATAATCTTTACCATAGTATGAAAGTGCATTGTGATTTCGATAAGCAAGCCCACAGGCGCCAGTTTGTACGCCCAGATAAAATACAGAATCTGCTTCAAGCTCTAGTCTAACGCGTAACATCTCAGATTCACTTCTAGCCATGTTGTAAACAACATTGCCAGCATCGTTACCGGGTACTGTCATTTTTATAATGCCAGCGAGTTTTAATCTAGCATTTACGTTTGAATTGCGAAGCGCAGCATTCGTTAACCTAAAACTTTCATACATCCTGGCTCGCGCGCCATTTTCACCGAGACTATTGGCAACAGCATCGCTATAAGCCAGCAACATAGAAATAGTCTCAGTGGCTCGCACCCAACGGTTATCAGTTCTTAAGAACTGTATTTCATCACCTCGATTAACAAAGACTTCCCCTAATAGCGGTGAGTCGCTTGCGGTCACTTTAAATTCTAAATTAGCGTCGCTGGCAATGGTTATTCTGTCACCATTGGTCGCATGGCGACTTAAGCGCACGACAGGTCTCCAGTTATCGTTGTAAGCAGAAACACGCATGTTTGGTGTAATAAGAGGAGGGATGCTGCCATAAGGCAAATCTCTCACTAAGTAACGAGTGACCGGGCTTTTTAATAATTTCCACTCTTGCTCGTTGCCAGCATACATAAACTCATAAACATCACCTCTATTGACAGACAGTGACCCTATATTGTCCTCAACTCCTTGGTGACTTATCTGAGACTGCCATGTGGCTGTTGACGTAATGCGAACGCGATCTCGATCAAAAGCCTGCGTAGGGAGCGTGGTTCGCCCCGTCCAACTGCCATCTCCAAGAGAAAGCACCGTTAAAGGGCTTGTAGGGCGTGGTATTTCGTGACCGTTCAATAAAGCATTTGGCGCAAGCGAACGAACAGGAGCAATCACTAAAGACCATTTCTCTTCATCGGTATCATATTGATACATATATAGATCCCGATATTTAATCGCATGACGATTTGCATTTACTAAAACGCCTGTGTCATTGAAACTCGAATCCCAGTACGCTTGTGATGCAACGATTAATAAGGCATCTTTTGGCGCACTAGCGGGAAACGATATGGATGATGTCCAATTATGATTAGATACAAAATAAATAATAATGGTCGCATCAGTTACGGGTAACTGACTTCCTATGCTATTAGGACTCCACCTTACAACGGTATCACCGTGTATATCCCAATCACCTGATCGTTTCGTAAAAAGATAACTTTGTCCTTCTAACAAAGGAATAGAAACGTCTTTGGTAAGTCCAGAAATTCCAGTAAAAACGCCCCGAATAGCACTAGGTGCAGTTGTATTCGATGATATACGGATAGTTGTTCCTATTTGGGCGTTTGGCGGTAACTTTATATCGTTTATCCAGTTCCTATCGTAAGTTGAGAAATTGATCTCACTATAAATACCGGGTATTTGTCCATTGATAACGTTGTTACTGTTGGGTGTTAAATTAATTGCCCAAGAAGTACTGCTGCTCAGCAAGAGTAGAAACATCAGTCCAACTCGTTGTTGGAAATTTAAAAATGTTTTCATGATTAAAGCCCTCAATCATATGTTTAAATCTAAATGGGCTATATAGTTGATTATATAGGTGATTATATAGGTGATTATATAGGTGATTATATGGGTGGCTATATCAGTGGTTGTAAGGCATTCTCCGCTTTTGATGGTGTTGTAAATAACCAAACAAAGCGCTTGCACGAAACATGAGAAATTCTTACTTATGTTACTCTAAATTCGTAACGCCAAGCCACCGAGTTTATTTGTGAAAACTTTTAAAAATAGGAGGATGTTTATATTTTGTCAAATCTGTAAGTGTTGCTTTAAATCTGTGCAGATACTAATTTTACTTTATTTTTCTCGATGCTACAGTTTTTCTATCTTGACATTAGAATGCTGCTAAGAATGGACTTCAGAAGTTTTCAGCATTTCAGCATCACAGCGGCTGTCTGGCGGTGCCAAAGTGCAGCTTTCATGTTTTGCCGTAAAATTATTTACATGTTGATTCGTCACTTTTATATTGTCGTAATGTTTCTTAATGAATTTAGTAGTCCGATGAAAAACAATGTTTCAGTAAATATGACGCACTATCAAAAAAATTACATTGCCTGTATTAATTAGTAATCATTCAGCATAAATAATCCGGCTTACGCTAGTTTGCGATTTTGTTTCCGTAACTGACTCGACATTATAAATACGGCATCTTTATTATTTCTATTGCAATATAGCGATTTTCAGTTTTACGGCGCTGGCACCTCATTTTGACCATCGATAAGATTAATATCACACAGACTTTGGATGATGCAAAGCTGGCGCTAAAGCAAGATCAGTTGATCTCAGCGTCGACCCGCGCCATCTTTCAAATCATGTTGTTGTTGGTAATGGTTGAGTTGATGGCAAATAAATTAGGGCTTAACAGTCGCAATAGCAGCATTGCTCCCTCTCAAGATATCCATCGCAAAAAGTCCGCTACAAGCAAACGCACAATCACCGATAAAAAACCAGGCGGACAACCCGGCCATATTGGAAGCACGCTTACGTCGGTTGATCATCCCGATGAAGTCGTCACGCTGCCTTTAGACAAGCGCAGCTTGCTTAAAGGGGAGTGCTGGGAATCGGTGGGTTATGAAGCTCGGCAAGTAATCGAGCTCCATATCCAGCGTAAGGTGGTTGAGTATCAAGCCCAGATTATGAGAAATCAGCGGGGTCAACAACGCACGGCGACCTTTCCTGCTGATGCAAAGCGACCGATTCAATATGGGCATTCAGTCATTGCACATGCAGTGTATCTATCGATGTACCAATTGATTCCTTACGAGCGATTACAAAATCAATTTCAAGATATGTTTGGTATTGATCTGAGTATGGGTACGTTGGTTAACTCTAATCAGCAGCTTGCTGAGCGCTTACATCGTGTTTTTAAGCCATTAGCAATTGAGCAAATTGCTTTAGCGGATGTGGCGTGTGCTGATGAGACGGGCGTCAATATCAATGCATCCCGCCACTGGGTTCACGGCATCTCCAGTACGCATTGGGCGCTATTAACACCCTATAAACAGAGAGGCGCGCAGGCAATGAAAGATATTGGCGTGTTACCTCGCTTCAAAGGTGTATTGGTGCATGACCATTGGAGTGCTTATTTGCAATTTGAATGTCAGCATCAGTATTGCAATGCTCATTATCTTAGAGAATTGATTCGTGCCCATGAACAAGGTGATTGTCGATGGGCAAAGCTGGTATACCTTGAAGAGCGCCAGCCGGTTCGCCCGTGATTAAGGTGGGCATAGCTGGTAAAATAGTTAACCAGCCATAAAATTAATTTTGGTAGATATTGTTTTGCAATGCTCATTATCTTAGAGAATTGATTCGTGCCCATGAGCAAGATGATTGTCGATGGGCAAAGCTGGTATACCTTGAAGAGCGCCAGCCGGTTCGCCCGTGATTAAGGTGGGCATAGCTGGTAAAATAGTTAACCAGCCATAAAATTAATTTTGGTAGATATTGTTAAAGCTATGGGTGGCACGTGTTTTCTTCTTTTTCCTCGTCATAATTAAATTCGTCCGCCTTAAACCAGCGTGATTGTCGTTCTTTAGGCTGATATCGATCACGCTCTGCAAATCGAGGGTCGCGCTTGCGGAAGTTGCCATCAGCAACATAGGCATCCAGCCAAAAAAAGCGCCAGCCAAAAAAAAGCGCCACCCAAAATAATGAATGTAGCGGGTAAAGAATAAGTTATGAGTAAACCGGTCTAATGTTTTATTGGTTTGCTCTGCATAAAAATATTTTGTTCTTGATCAAGTAAGACTGTGGGTGGCAAGTGCTAGCTCGCAAGTGCTAGCTCGCAAGTGCTAGCTCTATAAAAGTAGCGCCAGAACTGAGAAATACTTCATTGGAGAAGCTCTATATTGTTTTTAGAGTAGGAATGGGAAGCATGTCATTGTTTTGCCGAGTTTGAAGCAAAATAAGTTTAATTTGCTGCTGGTGGGTTTTACTATAGATCTGCTTCAAGGTTATTTTATGGGGCGAGGAGAGTGGCTTTGCGATTACTATTGATTGATCTTGAATGTACTTGTTGTGATATGCAATCGATTCCACGCGAGTCAATGGAAATGATTGAAATTGGCGCAGTGGTTGGTGAATTATCAGAAAGTCAATTTAAAACTATCGATATCTGTCAGCTATATATCCAGCCTGAAGATTACCCGCAACTTACCGCTTTTTGTACCGAGTTGACTGGAATATCACAGCTGCAAGTTGATGCGGCGGAAAAGCTACCAGCAGTTTTGCTTGAGTTTGCCAAATGGCTGGATGAAGTGCGCCCCCAAGCATGGGGTAGTTGGGGTAAGTTTGACCTTCGCCACTTCACCTTTGAAGTTGAAAGCAAACGGCTGGAAAACCCGTTAATCAATTTACAGCATTTTAATATCAAGCAGCTATTTTCTCGTATACACAAGCACCGGGTTGGCCTTGCCAGAGCAGTGATGATGAGCAAACTGGAGTTTGTTGGCAGGCACCATTCTGGTGTTGATGATGCGAGAAATATCGCCAATATTCTGGCGCATGATCTGAAGCTAAGACAGGCAGTTTTAAAACGTGCAGTTTGAAGTGTTTATGAAAAAGGTTCAGGTTTTAACAGCTTGCTGGGCCTTTATTAGTTTACTCTGCATAAAAATATTTTGTTCTTGATTAAGCAGCACTATGGGTGGCAAGTGCTAGCTATCAAACTGGTCGGTGCATCGGGTGGCGCGTTATCTGGCAGAGGTTGGGATAAAGTTGTCAGTCGAACGGCAATTGCAGCGGTTATTGGTGGTACTTCATCAGCCATCACCGGCGGCAAGTTTGCCAGTGGTGCAGTTAGTGCCGCAATGAGCTGGATGTATAACTGCGAAAGACATGGTTGTGGCCAAGCAATTAACCAATCGAAAGATTCGAATGGATATTCTGTTAGTCATAGCGCAAATGGCAAATCGATTTCGGTGAGATACTCAGGCCGTTGTGGAACCGCTGATTGTTTAATGTACGGTGGTAATGTCAACCAGTCTGATCCCGGCTATTTAGAGTATGCCTACAATTCTATGATTGAATTAAACAATAAGATATATGATGCAGCTGGATTTTTTTCAATATTCTTCCCTGCAAGCAGACCGCTATTTTCAGTAACAATGATATCTGTTGTTGAACCATTACATAGAGGAGATTTAACCAACCTAACTGCATACGGTGTTGGTTATGGACTTGCTAGCCAGCTTACTCAGCGAAAAGTTCCAATTGGAGTTGCGGGCGCGCTAGGTAATGCAGCTGCATACGCCACAGGAAAGACCGTTGAAATGGATGTGGGGAAGTACAAGTGATTAAATTAATTAAATATTATCAAATATTTTTTTTGGTGTTATTGCTTTCATGGGTGGCTGTTGATTTTTTTTCTATCAAAATATTTTCAGCGCTGGGGTTTGGCTTAGTTTATTGTTTTTGTATTAAAAACATAAAAAATTTCTTTTGTGGTAAAAAAATGAGAGTGGCTATGGGAAGTGCTCTAGAAGATACTCCAGAAAATACTGCAGGTCGGGAAGAGTCACTTGCGTATATGGTGTTAAGTGTTGCTGCGGTTAAACTGTACTTAATTTATAGTTTGATAAACTCTAGTGGTTTCGACTTTACCTGACAGTTATTAATTATTTTTTGTTATTCGAAGAGCGGAATATACAAAAATAAATAACTGAAAAAATTCTTTTCAAAGAATAGCTACGACTGCCTGAAATGTTTCAATCAGGCAGTCGTTTTTTTTAGCACTTTATAAGCGGTTGACCGACCAATTTTCAACTGCCTGGCAATCTCAGGTGCACTCATCCCTTGTTTGGCCAGCTGCTGGATCTTTTCTTGATTGACAGTAGGTTTACGACCAAAGCGAACGTCTCAGGCTTTGGCGTCCAGTCGTCCTTCCTACTTTCAATATGCGTACGTTCCAATATTCTCAACCGCTCAGCCTGGGCCACGGCCGATAAAATAGTTATCACCATTTTGCCCATGGTGCCTTCAGTGCTGATGCCATCTTCAATAAATCGAATCGCCACGCCCAATTGATCAAACTCCTTGATCAGTTGAATCATATCAGCGGTGTCTCGACCCAATCGATCGAGCCGGGTAACCAGCAGCTGGTCACCGGCTTCCATTTTAATTCTCAGTAATTCCAACCCGCTTCGGTTTAAATGGCTGCCACTGGTTTTGTCACTGAAGATCCGCTTGGGTTGAACACCTGCCTGTTGCAATGCCTGTTGTTGCAAGATCAATGATTGCTGACTGGTAGAAACCCGGGCATAACCAAAAAGTCGCACTTTTTTGTCTCCTTAATCGTTTTAGAGACAAATCGTCTCCAAATACATTAAAACCGATTTAATAGACAGCTTGCGCCGTGTCATGGGCAGTGTCTCTAAAGTTATGAATTATTAGACACCTGCTCGATGGATTATTTCAATGACCAGAGTATTGGAGCGTCGTTATGCCAATTGATTTTCTGACAACCGAACAAAAAGCATGTTATGGCCAGTATGCTGCTGAGCCCAACGAAACACAGCTGGCGCGATATTTTCATCAAAACCAGCGCCACCCAAAATAATGAATATACCGGGTAAAGAATAAGTTATGAGTAAACTGGTCAAATGTTTTATTGGTTTGCTCTGCTCTGCATAAAAAGGGTGGTATGTGTTCGCTGGTTCTAGTCTGCTGGAAATGGTTGAAACCGCTGCAAAGCTAATTGACCGAGCATAAATTCAGTTTCGTTTGGGATTATTAAAGCTTTGGCTGGCAGGGTTTAAAAATCGTTTTGTAGTGATGTTAGTTCCGGCAGTATTTTTTATGGTAATCTAGCCGGAAGTTATTTTTATGAAAATAGGCTAACATCAACTGTAAAGCTAGTTTTCAGATCTAATTAAGGCGGAAGTTATGTTAGGAATCACTCCCTTCATCTCAAGTGATAGGGCTGGAGAGCTTGCTGATCTGGCGGCAAGGCTAATTCAACTGGATGCAGAGTTACATCGAATGGTGCCAGGCTCGATTCGTGGTGAACTCGAATCCTTATTGAGCTTTGTGAACTCTTATTACTCGAACCGCATTGAAGGTAATGGAACGCGTCCTGCAGATATTCTTGCAGCAACAGAGCAAGTTGGTACTGAATCTCGTCATGAGTTGTTGGAGGTGTTGACCTGTGCAGAAGTGGAATCACTGGCAGCTTCTGGTGATTTTGCAAAACCTGATCCTAGTGGAGAAACGTTAAACCATAGTGAGCTGGTTAGCCGTTTTCACCGTGCTTTTTATAAAAAGCTTCCAGAGAAATTCTGTGAAATAAAGCATCCGACGCAAGATACCGTTTTGACCATGATACCAGGTGTGTTTCGTCAACATGATGTGATGGTAGGCAGTCATAAAGCGCCAGATCATCATAAAGTCATCTGTATGATGAATGGTTTTACTCAGATGTATCGGTTTAAAAACTTTCATGGGCTTGATCCAATATTGGCAATTGCAGCGTTGCATCATCGACTGGTCTGGATTCACCCATTCCTTGATGGTAATGGCCGTGTTGCAAGGCTTTATACCGGCTATTTGCTGCAAAACAGTATTTTAAAATCTCATGGTTTGTGGTCAATTAATCGTGGCTTTTCCAAGCAAAATGAAAAATACCGTCAAGCTTTGGCGATGGCAGATAGAGTTCGCCAAGGCGGTTCTGATGGTCGAGGTTTGTTGTCAGATAATGGTTTGAAATTTTTTACGCAGTTTTTTCTGGAAACTGCAATTGACCAAATAGAGTTTTTTATTGAGCTGTTTTCATTTGATAAATTATTAAGCCGAGTCAGATATTATTTTGACCAGCGACATGCATTGCCGCAAATAACTACTTCTGAGCGCCAGCCTATTCATAAATCATCAGGTGCGGTGTATTTACATCTTTTAAAGGAAGGTGTGCAAACTCGAGAGCAGCTTTGTAAGTACCTTGGTGTTTCAGACAAAACCTTGCGCACCATATTAAAATCGATGCAAGCGGCCAAATTGGTTTACCTTGAAGATCGCCAGCCGGTACGCCCGCGCTTAGCGTCTGATGCTTTGGAAATTTTCTTTCCATCAATGTGGTAAATGTGTTTAGAGCACCGCCAGAATGCTTCGTGCTTGAGTAGTTATGGCTGGTTAAATAGTTAATCAGCCATAAAATGAATTTTGGCGGGTATTGTTGAGGCTTTGGGTGGTAGGGTTTTTAGCTTTAGTTGCAGCACTATTTGTAAAAGAACCGATTGTTAAAGAGCTTGTTGTTCAAGAAAATTCTGGCAAAGAGCTTGCGGTAAAAGCATCTGCTGATAAATCATTAGCAGCAAAAACGGTTGGTTATTCAATTCAAACGATTATTAAAAAACCAGCGGTAATGGCGTTGCTGGCAGTTTGTTTTTTATCGCAATTTTCCCATGGCACTTATTACAGTTTTTATAGCTTGTACCTAGAACAACTTGGTTACAGCAAAACACTGATCGGCACTATGTGATCAGCCGGTGTGGTGGCAGAAGTGATTGCATTCAGCCAGATGTATCGATTGTTAAAACGATTTGGCCCAGAAAAACTCCTGTTAGCTGGTTTGCTGCTGACTGCTATTCGCTGGCTAATGATTGGCTATACCGCGCAGTCATTGTACTTGCTGCTCGTTGCGCAACTATTACATGCCGCCAGTTTTGGTGTGTTTCATGGTGCCGCAATTGAACTGATTCATCGGCATTTCAAAGGCAAGGTGCAGGGGAGAGGGCAGGCAATCTACTCCTCCATCAGCTTTGGTGCTGGCGTTGCGCTAGGTAGCTTTGTTGCAGGCATAGGCTGGGATTACTTCTCACCACAAGCGGTGTTTACCTTCTCCTCGATAGTTGCCTTTAGCGGCACATTGGTTTGCTGGAAGTGGTTGAAGCCGGTTTCGGCAGTGGCAGCAGAGTGAAGCGTTGTTGCGGTTTAAAGCCTTTAGAAAAGTTTTAGTTCAAGCCAACCAGTTTGAATATAAACTGGTTGGCTTGTTATAAATTAAAATTGGGTGTAATTAAGCTTTAATTCTATTTTCACTAGAATATTCCGACTCTTTTAAAATCAAACAAACCTTCATCTTGATCGCTGAAAGAAATGGTTGATTGGTCAATAGTTAAGGTTTCACCTTCTTGGTCTGATGCATCGCCAGCGTTATAAAGTCCACCTTCGCCATCAGTATCAACGCTTGCTGATAATGCTTTGAAGTCATCGCCATTCAGCTGGTAGGTGCCAAACTCACCTGAAAGTGTTTGCCCTTCAGGGTTGGCCCAGTGAGCAATGCTATATTCAGATTCTGACAGAAAAACTAGAACGTTATCGGCATTAATCCAGCCGCCAATCAATGGATTACTATCGCTGACTATTCTTGTGAATGTAGCGCCCTCACTATCTTTGCGTAAAACAAGGGAATTATTTTCTACTGCAGCGTAATTAAAAGATGAACTTCCATCATAAAGTCCTCCCCAACCATCAGATTCACCGATTAAAGTAGTGGTAAATCCGCCATCGTTTACATCCCATGTATAGCTACCATACTCGACAGAACCCGCCGTTTGGCTACCGACAACCCCTGGTTCATCATCGTGTTGATGGATAATTATGTACTTATTGCCTTCAATAAAAGTCAGTACATTAGTTTTTCCAGCGCCTTCGGAATACTTCCAGCTGCCTAATATTTGTGACTGCAATGTAGTCTCAAAGTGTGCGTTAGCTGCTGATTCTTCAACTAGGGTAAGGCCATCGTCAATCGTAGCTAAAGTTACTGCTATTTCACTATCAAAGCCTGCATTGGATAGTTCAAATTTCTTGCCAATAAATACTTCAGCGGCATCGTCGTGAATAGTAATGCCATTTGTAGGGTTTTTGTCATAGTCAAGTGTTTGTAAAATCTGAAGTATGTTGGTTTGAAGTATGTTGTCCTCAGAGGCGATGTCAGCAGGTGTCACTACACCACTGGCGGTTACAGGAGGAAATACCAAATCACCGATAAAGAATGTGACTTTTTCTCCTTCAACATATTCATATTCACCCAATGAATTAGTTATTCCTTCAAGAGTCTCTGTGCGGTAGCCAATTTTTGCAACAGGGCTGTCAAGAAAAACACCCGTGCTTTTTATTGGGTCAGGACCTGTAACGCTATCTGATGAGCTGCTGCCTCCGCTGCAAGCGGTTAATGCTGAAATAGCCGACACGAGTAATAAAGTTTTGTAGTTTTCCACGTTTCTTTCTCCACGTCCTATGGCTAAAAATACATTGGGCTCGGACGAAAAAAGCCTAACGGTGTATTCGATAGAACGTCTGGTGTTGCTGTTTTTTATGTCCAGGTAGTTCTAGTTGCTACAGAAATTTACTGATTAATCAGCTTCATTAATACAAAATCAGAGTTCTTTTCATGCAATTTTTTGCGATCTTTTTATCACCATATTTTTATGATGACATTGGAATGATTTTTAATTTGCTTGCTATTTAATTACATGATTTTAATAGTCAGCTTTATGCGTTGGCTGGTAAATGTTAAAGGTCACTGCTGTTTTTTAAGCTAGATTTAATATTTTCAGGTAACCTTTTTCCATAAGGTGTCACGCTTTATGGGATATTTCAATCAACAGTCTTGCTCGATTAATAAGATGGCGTTTACTCAGAGCTAGGTCATAAAAAGCCTCGTTAATTTAACTTAATGAGACTGTGAAGATGGGAGGTGATTGCTGCTTGTCGCTATAATCTAGGCTATTGTCCAGCAGTTAATATCTGTCAAAATAAGACGCTGAAGGTGTAATAGTTCTGAATGTTTAATCGGTTGGCTTGTTGAGGTAAAGGTGCTGATCGGCATCTGGGGCAAAAGACTTTGGTGAGAATTAACTGCATCTTTTAAAAACGGTATGCAAAATCGGGATTAATTGTGTCGATAGTTCAGATGTTTTTAATAATAAATGCGGCTGATTTTGAAGTTGATTGCAGTCGAAAGCTTGGTTTGTCTAGAGCAGTACAAGCTGAAATATCTGCGCGA
Source organism: Pelagibaculum spongiae (assembly GCF_003097315.1). Lineage (NCBI taxonomy): Bacteria > Pseudomonadati > Pseudomonadota > Gammaproteobacteria > Oceanospirillales > Pelagibaculum > Pelagibaculum spongiae. The sequence continues at coordinate 6,660 of NZ_QDDL01000007.1, read as the reverse complement.
TGTATCTGGAGGCAGGTGTGCTCTATCGATGTGGCAAAGAGAGTTTGTTGCGCGCCAACAGACTTTGCGGTTGAAGTGCATAGCTGGTTAAATAGTTAACCAGCTATAAAAATAATTTTGATGGGTATTGTTAAAGCTTTGGGTGGCACTAGTTTTTATTAGTGTAAGTTATCAGCCTTAACGGTATGTCAAACCAGTTTGCTGGTGATAAGAAAAGCTTGGGATAATATTAGTGAAATCGTGGCTGGGAGAGGTTTTCTGGAGGCATCCAGGTGCAGTCAGTGGATGGCAGTTTGAGAAATCGTGAAATGACCGGTAGACCGGTAGATTTAAACCGGCCTGCTGGTGATAAGAAAAACTTGGGATAATATTAGTGAAATCATGGCTGGCACGAGTTTTTTTCTGTATCTATTATTCGTTTTTCTCTAAATAAACCAATCATAATTGTAAAATAACGCAGCCTTTACAGCAGTTTTTCACAGTATTGTTCTTGCAAATGTTTTTGCTTTTTCTTGTTGGCGATCGGATAATTTTTCTTTTAGTTTTAAGCTACCTTCGACAGCATCGTTAAATACTGCCTGGTCGGATTCATTCAGCACTTCAGGGTTAGGCACTAAAAGAAAAATAGATTCGTACCAACCTAAGGCTTCGACCAGGTTTTTACCGCGAAAGTTAGCATCAGAGTAGGCAAAACCCAAGTGTCGCCGAGCTTCTAGGTCACCGCTTTTTACGGCATCTTTCCAGCGGCTCACCGCTTTAAATCTATCTTTTTTTACGCCTAACCCATGATAAATTAGAAAGGTAACTGTGCTAAGTGCACTCGCTTTTATTTCACTATCACCTTCATATTTTACGGGAGATTCAATAATGTATTTCCAGTGTGCAACTGCTGCTGAATAAACTTGGTTTCTATAAGCCGCAGTACCGAGGTAAAACTGGCATTCTATGTCGGTATATTCTAACTCGGTTAAGTGTTCCAACTTGCACTTTTCTGCAAAAGCTGAGCTAGAAAAAATAATTGCCAGAGCAAATAAAAACTTAAATTTCAATGCAATATTCCTTGTGCAGCATCGCGGGCCTGTAGCAACTCTCTTATGACCTGGATAAAAGAGTGGGGTGGCTCGTGTTTTGTTGTTGGTTCGATTGTGATTATATTGCCGGATTAGTGGTGTATTTGCCATTACATCGTCAGGTACCGGCTGGTTTGCAGTGCAAGTTGAGTCGAGTGAGGTCTTGGGTTGATGCTGGTTCAGCCAGAATTTAAAGAAAGCAGACCAGTAATGTAATTTACTGGTCTATTCAATATAAAAAATTCTTGGGGTAATGTTAGTGAAATCGTGGCTGGCACGCCTTTTCTCTGCACGCCTTTTCTCTGAATCGGGCCTCGCAGGGATATCCATGAAATGAAGATACTTCATTGGGCGCCCTAGCAATTTTTCAACAAAAAATTTTGCCAACACAGCCCACAAGAACGCTACAGCGTAGTGCTCAAAAGCGCCTCCGTCGTCAGCAAAGTAGAAAATACCAGCTGACATTAGCAAAAATACAAATAGACCGATACTAAACAAATAACTACCTTTCACATAACGCTTGCAACAACTGGGGCCTTTGAGCCATAGCGAAATTGCCTCGGTTGCTTGTGCTTGTTAACACTTAGCTACCTAGCTGTTTTTTGTTATATGTTTTAGTGCCTTCTGAATCATCTGAATACTTTTGAATAATATTCAAGCTATTTCCATTTACACTAAAAGTAATTTTTGAATCATATTGATCAGTGCGCCAACGACCTGTATCTGTTGCCCAGATTACTCGGTTACCCTGCAATTTGCAGCGGTAGATCCAGTGCTTACCGTCATTGGGGCGAATGTAAGATAGATGAGTAACACTACCTTGCACGGAATCTATTTTCACAATTTCGGGAGCTCTTCCCATGACCGCCGCAATAGTACCTTTACATATTTGCTGATCTGATAATGCGCCCTTGTCGACTTCGGCACTACAGCCAAACAAGAGCATAAACATGATACATGTAAATGTTTTTTTCTTGTCGTAATGCATCTCTCTCTCCTTGAGTGTTAACGCCCTGTTAATGGGCAAAATATAGTTGGCTAAAATGTTGAGGAACGAAAACAGCCAACTGTTTTTTGTCCTTGTTTAACAACTTGTGTACGCCCGGCATGGGCATGAACTAATGGGGTGAAAGTCCCTTGCAGGAGAACCAGCGTTTTTGGTTTTGGATCACTTGCTTGTGCGTCATGCGCGGCATACCGAACCGAATAAAACCATTGAACGACAACTGCTAGCCAATGGCAAGGGCTTATCTGTGAGGATGGGTCTGAAGGAAGCCGGATGGCAAAGCTGCGAGCCGACGAACAGAAACCACATACGAGGCTTAGCTCTGGGGTGAGTTTGCACAAGAAGACGAAATCCTTTGGTTCAGGGGTAGAGTAAATGTGGCGGTTGTGCAGTGAAAGTGCATGTTCCCGATTTACCTAAAAACAGGGGGGAGATCTGTTTAACCTGCAATGGGTAAATCACCAGTAAGGCTCTGGTTTATAAATGCCTTGGTCTTTTGGAATGCATCAACCAAAAGAAGCGAATTGATGCACACTCATCGCGCCTTACCAAGCAATTGATAAGGTGATTGAACAGAAGATCGATAATTGCTCCTGCATGATCGACATACAGGCCATCCATGGCCCTATCAGCATAAGTAATTGACGGCATATGACTGCAGGGATGCAGGAAGTAGAGCGACTCAGGAGACCAAGCCGAGTAGCCAAATGCCCAGCGTAATGGCTGGGACACGGTGAAGGCCTGAACACTTGAGAAAAGGACGATTCCAGGGATGGAAGAGGTAGAGCGACACAGGAGTCAAAGCCGAGGAGCCTTGTCAGATCTGAATGTTCGAACGCAGTCCCGCGATAGCGGACAACAGCGTCTTGATTTGAAGCCAGCCTTTAGCAACGATCTTTTAAAGAGAATGCTGCAAAAGGAAAACTTGCAGCAAGCATGGAAGCGAGTCAAAGCTAATAAAGGTGCACCGGGTATTGATGGCATGTCCATCGAACAGTTCCCAGCTTGGGGTAAGGCAAACTGGGCTCAAGTTGCACGATCACTACAGGATGGAATTTATCAGCCCAGCCCGGTAAAACGGGTTGAAATTGATAAAGCCGATGGCGGTAAAAGGCCTTTGGGTATTCCAACTGTCATTGACCGTGTGATCCAGCAAGCGATTACCCAAGTATTAATGCCGATCTTCGATCCAGGCTTCTCCAACTACAGCTTTGGGTTCAGACCGAACAGAAATGCGCATCAGGCGGTGCGGTACGCACAGCAATGCATCAAGCAAAAGCGTCAATTCGCGGTCGATGTGGATTTGTCGAAATTCTTTGATCGGGTGAATCACGATTTATTAATGACCTTGCTTGGACGAAAAGTCCGAGATAAAGGTCTGTTAAAATTAATTGCGAAATATTTGAGAGCAGGAATTATTGACGGTCAACAGTTTATTGCCAGTCAGCAAGGTGTGCCACAGGGCGGGCCATTATCGCCGCTGCTGTCGAATATCATGCTGGATCAACTGGATAAAGAGCTGGAAAATCGAAAGCACTTATTTGCTCGCTATGCCGATGATTTCATTATATTAGTGAAAAGTCGCAGAGCGGGTGAGCGAGTGCTTAGCAGCATTAACCGATTTATTGAGCAGCGTTTGAAATTGCAAATCAACCGTGAGAAAAGTCAGGTGGTTAAGGTTAAAGATAGCCAGTTTCTAGGATTTACCTTTAAAGCTGGCCGAATTAATTGGCATGATAAATCTTTGATTAAATTCAAGCGACAAGTCAGAAAATTAACTAACCGAAACTGGGGTGTCTCAATGAAATACCAGCTGTTTAAAATCAGTCAGTATTTACGAGGCTGGATTAATTACTATGGAATTGCCAGCGGCTATCAAAAGTGTGTGGAGTTGGATCACTGGATTCGTCGACGTGTACGAATGGCGCACTTGTAGGGGAGGGCGGCGACAGTGGCGTAAACCACGAACCAAAGTAAGAAGTCTGATTCGATTGGGCGTCCCGATTCGCACGGCGGTAGGTTGTGGCATCAGCAGCAAAGGGCCTTGTCGCAGCTCGCCAATTGCCTTCAAACCAGACCGGGTATACAGCAAGGTTTAACCAATGCATGGTTTGAATTTAAGTGTAAGGCTGAAGGCTTATTCTCGTTAAGGGAAAGATGGATCACGCTTCACTATCCCAAGTGAAACGCCCTGTGCGGACCCGCATGCAGGGTGTTGTGGGGGCTGAGGGTTAGAGACCCTCGGCTACCCGATTAGGCATTCTCGAATTTTAGAGGAAAACCAGCTTCCCTCCACTCCTTGAATGAAGCTGCTAGAAGGACCATGGATTCTAAACACAAATCTCCCATTGGAACTCTATAAATAGGCCAATTATCAGGAGTTTCACCTTGGCTTCTGTCGAAAATAATAGATTCTCCTCCACCATCTGAGCCGATTGCCAAAGTTCTTGGTATGTAATCCATATAACAGTATGCTTCTGTCAGTTCACAAGACTCCATTGCTCCCCATAGTACAACACTATCATCTGGACTTGCAGAGCCTTTAGGTGTTTCGGCTCCATTGCATTCACGTAAGAATCTTAAGTAATCCTGAGGTAAAAAAGAACCACACCATCTTTTAATGTGATCTATTTCCTCTTCGCTTGCAGGATTATCTGGATATTCGAATAATTCTCGATACATCATCTGTGCCTAACGCCCACAGCAAAGGCGCGCGAAGCGCGTCCAATGGAGCGTAGCGGAATGAATTTGCCTGTGCTTGTGTACGCCCGGCATGGGCATGAACTAATGGGGTGAAAGTCCCCTGCAGGAGAACCTACGTCAATGGTTTTGGATCACTTGCTTGTGCGTCATGCGCGGCATACCGAACCGAATAAAACCATTGAACGACAACTGCTAGCCAATGGCAAGGGCTTATCTGTGAGGATGGGTCTGAAGGAAGCCGGATGGCAAAGCTGCGAGCCGACGAACAGAAACCACATACGAGGCTTAGCTCTGGGGTGAGTTTGCACAAGAAGACGAAACCCTGTGGTTCAGGAGTAGAGTAAATGTGGCGGTTGTGCAGTGAAAGTGCATGTTCTTATCCGGGGAGATCTGTTTAGCCTGCAATGGGTAAATCACCAGTAAGGCTCTGGTTTATAAATGCCTTGGTCTTTTGGAATGCATCAACCAAAAGAAGCGAATTGATGCACACTCATCGCGCCTTACCAAGCAATTGATAAGGTGATTGAACAGAAGATCGATAATTGCTCCTGCATGATCGACATACAGGCCATCCATGGCCCTATCAGCATAAGTAATTGACGGCATATGACTGCAGGGATGCAGGAAGTAGAGCGACTCAGGAGACCAAGCCGAGTAGCCAAATGCCCAGCGTAATGGCTGGGACACGGTGAAGGCCTGAACACTTGAGAAAAGGACGATTCCAGGGATGGAAGAGGTAGAGCGACACAGGAGTCAAAGCCGAGGAGCCTTGTCAGATCTGAATGTTCGAACGCAGTCCCGCGATAGCGGACAACAGCGTCTTGATTTGAAGCCAGCCTTTAGCAACGATCTTTTAAAGAGAATGCTGCAAAAGGAAAATTTGCAGCAAGCATGGAAGCGAGTCAAAGCCAACAAAGGTGCGCCGGGAATTGATGGCATGTCCATCGAACAATTCCCGATTTGGGGGAAAGATCACTGGCAAAACGTTGCGCAGTCACTACAAGATGGAACCTATCAACCCAGCCCGGTAAGACGGGTTGAAATTGATAAAGCCGATGGCGGTAAAAGACCATTAGGCATTCCAACGGTTATTGACCGTGTGATCCAGCAAGCGATTACCCAAGTATTAATGCCGATCTTCGATCCAGGCTTCTCCAACTATAGCTATGGGTTCAGACCGAACAGAAGTGCGCATCAAGCGGTGCGATACGCACAGCAATGCATCAAACAGAAGCGCCAATTTGCGGTTGATGTGGATCTGTCGAAATTCTTTGATCGGGTTAATCACGATTTATTAATGACCTTACTTGGACGAAAAGTCCGAGATAAAAGCTTATTAAAATTAATTGCAAAATACCTCAGAGCAGGAATTATCGACGGCCAGCAATTCATAACCAGTCAGCAAGGTGTACCACAGGGCGGGCCATTATCGCCGCTACTGTCGAATATCATGTTGGATCAACTGGATAAAGAGCTGGAAAGTCGAAAGCACTTATTTGCACGCTATGCCGATGATTTCATTATATTAGTGAAAAGTCGCAGAGCGGGTGAGCGAGTGCTTAGCAGCATTAACCGATTTATTGAGCAGCGTTTGAAATTGCAAATCAACCGTGAGAAAAGTCAGGTGGTTAAGGTTAAAGATAGCCAGTTTCTAGGATTTACCTTTAAAGCTGGCCGAATTAATTGGCATGATAAATCTTTGATTAAATTCAAGCGACAAGTCAGAAAATTAACTAACCGAAACTGGGGTGTCTCAATGAAATACCAGCTGTTTAAAATCAGTCAGTATTTACGAGGCTGGATTAATTACTATGGAATTGCCAGCGGCTATCAAAAGTGTGTGGAGTTGGATCACTGGATTCGTCGACGTGTACGAATGGC